>JBDUCW010000186.1:0-7306 GCA_040003235.1 Ferruginibacter sp.
GTGCCGGATCAGGATAAATGCTCAGATAATTAACGGCTGCTTTTCTCAGGTTTACATACAACACTTTTGAATAGGTAAAATGTCCATCTGCATCCACCTGTTTCAGCCGGTAATAATTACTTCCGTCAAATGGATGTTTATCAAGAACTGAATAATCAGATCGCAATGCGTAATTCATTTTACCTGCGACAGAATCAATAGCAGTAAAGTTTACACCATCTGCAGACCTTTCTATTACAAACCATCTATTATTATACTCACTTGCTGTTGACCAATCCAGTTTTACAAAACGATCCGGAGTTACAGCCGCATTAAAAGATAATAGTTTTACCGGTATGGTTCCGCTGATGCGGGTATACCAGATAGGCGATGTGATTACTTTTGCGCCACCGATCGTTACCTCTGCATAATAATAAGCAGTTGATGTATTCGTCAGGTAATAATCTGTTACATTAAAAACTTTTGCATTAGTCGAATCGAGTGGGGCCGGCAATACATTGCTGCCCGGAACTCCATACATGATGCGGATCTTAGGTACAGCAGCCGCATTGGTTGGATCAGTTGCATATACACTGATAGACGGAAGATCGGAGCCCGTTATGATGCTTCCCATCGGTTGGTTATTGATCGTAAAACTAACCCTGGTATCACAATCCTGCGTAGCATAAAAATGCCGGTTACGCATGGCCGATAACAATGCTGCTGAATTGAGTGCCGGTGCATTTACAGCAAGCCGGTTAAAGGAAGTTCTGCCGAAAGTGGTGTAATGATTATCATGATCCATTAATGGACCGATATGATATCCCCTTGATAAAAGTGTATTGAAATATAAAAGATAATTCAATCGGGAAGGAGGATCCGTATAAGTGATATTGGTAGAAAATGCAGGCCCGCTTTCCAATGCAGAACCAACCATGGCACTGTCAGCAGTTGCATTAAAAGGGCTGTTGGAAAGATTATTATAATCTGAGAAAGTAGGATGTGCCAATGTTGCAAATGCATTATTGCCCCAGTTATTAATAAAGCGGAAAAGCCCTGTTGTACCCGTTGTTGCAGGTGTACCGGTATAATCGCTTTTGGCTACATAGAAATCGTAGTTTCCGCTTTCCCAGCCCAGTAATTTATCAATGCCATACACCAGCACATGGCCGCCATTGCTTATCACTCCCCATTCCATTCCATACAATGCAAGAAAAGTTGCAGTGGTAGCAGCGGCTGCCTGGGTAATACCCGGTTGCCAGCTGCTGATATTCATACCTGCACCGGCATGATTGTGTTCAGAGATGCCAAGAAAATCCATGCAAAGGGAATTTTTTGCGAATGCATAATCCGAAGCAGGCGTTTGTCCGTTATCTTTATTTCCATCTGAATAAGATGAATGTGCATGCAGGTTGCCAAAATAAAAATTACTTACTATTGCAAGTGTGGTTCCTGTATTTCCCTGCAAAGGATTTGTTGTAAGATAGAGTGGTCCACCGCTACAGAGATTATTTTTTGAAAAGATATAAAAGTAATAATTCGTGCCGGGTGTAAGATTGGTTGCAATGAAAGAAGCTGCTGTAGAATTTTCCAGCACGGTTGCATTACCGATCGTATTTCCAACGGAATAAATAACACCGTTCTGTGGAAGATTACTCAATGTAGATGAAGTGCTGTATAACACCAGGTAACCATCAGCATCCGCAACAGTGAAATATCCATTTACTACAGTATTGTCTGCAGTTAAATTTAAAGAAGTTGGCTGTGCCGAAGGCGTTGTACACGTAGGAAGATTTGTAGTTGCAGCACTTGCAGTCAGTGCTGCGGTTGTATTGTATGCCGGACCATTGGTACAGCTTTGCGATGAGATGGCAAATACAAAAAAGTAATAGGTAACTCCGGGAGCGAGATTATTCGCTGTAAAATTAGTGAGTGCTGTCTTGGTAACTACGGTTCCGCCACCCAATGCATCTCCGGCATTATAAGTAGTTGCATTAACAGGGTTTGAACTTAATGATGAAGCCGTGCTTCTTACAATAAGATATTCATCGGCAGTTGTTGCTGTAAAATTTCCCCTGATACTGTAAGGCGTAATATTACTGAATGTTAAGGATGTGGGTTGATTTAACGGAGCTGTACATGGATCTGTTCCCGACAGCGTTGTTGCTGTTCCCTGCAATGGATTGACTGCATTATACAAAGGCCCACCGGTACAAAGTGAGTTCATGGAAAAGATAAAGAAATAATAAGTGGTTGAAGGAGCCAGCACCGTTGCCGTAAAGTTGGTTGTGCTGCTGATCGAGATTACGGTGCCATCACCGAGATTATCACCAATGCTGTAGCTGCTGCCATCGACCGGGCCTGAACTTAAATTATTATTCACACTCATTACTACCAGGTAATTATCAGGAGCGGGAGCGGCCGCTGCAAAAGAAGCCTGTATGGAACTAACGGTAATGGTGCCTGCAGTAAATGAAACGGGTTGTGCAGTTGGATTGCTGCACGGCGTATTTGGTACTGCAGTAATTTTTAAATTATCAATACTGATCTTTGGTCTTGATCCCGTCGTTCCACCAACACCGTTATGATAATAGAAACGCAGTTTTGCCGTGGCTGAATTATTAAATGATGCCGGAAGCGTTACATAACTGATACTGCCCGCAGTGGCTGCGTTGTTAGTGAAATTCAACACTGCTGCATTGGTTATTTCTGTAAAAGTTATTCCATCGGTTGAAGCATATATTCTTAAAGAACTTTTTCGGTTGCCCGAAGAATTATTAATTGAGGCCCAATCGAAACTCAGTGTCCCTGCATTCAATCCTGAGAAGTTTAAAGAAAGGTCCATTGCAACAGCAGATGTATTATCAGTAGTTCCGGTTGACAGGAATACTAAACTTTGTGTGCCCCGGTAAACACCACCGCTTGTACTTGCAGGGGTCTGAAAAAGGGTAGTGGCCGCCGTTATCTTTGTACCGTTCGGGATCGTTCCGCTACCGCCGGTTGCATTTCCTCTCCATGGCGCAGATCCAATACCTGCAGTAAAAGTCCCGTCCTGCGGCGCATTATTAAATATCCAGTTATCAATGTCGGCAAAATTTTCTGTATACGTATATCCCGGAAGTGCAGACATATTTACTGCTGTTTGCGAAGAAGTAGTAAAAACAAAAAATAAAATGGCGCAGCACGCAAATAATTTTTTCATTCAATCGTTATTTCTAAATAATAATAAATACACCGGCATATACCGGAGGACACGGGTAGTTAACAAATAGAGGGGACGGAGTTAAGTAGTCTTTAGAGGGAGCACAAATTTAAGTACTAATGTCTGAATGTATGTATTAATAAACAGTGCCGTCATATGTAATTGTAATGAAATATTAAAAGAGGCTTGATCTTTGCAGCGGAAGGGAACACTTCATCAGATTAAACGAAAGGCTGCCAGCAAGGATTATCTGTAGTTTTTATACTACACGCTATCAAAAGTATCTTACAATAAAAAACATCTGAAGTTCTACATTTTGTTCTTATAAAAATTAGTTTTTTTACATAGATAACCGGCCCATGCAGTTACCAAGATCTTTATAAAAACCAATTCTCATGACAAAAATTAAATTACTCAGCAGCCTCCTGTTCATAGGAAGCGTTGCATTCAGCGGATTAGCGTGGACATCTTTGTATTACGTGATAGCTTAAAAACAGTTGCATTGTTTTATTGTTGAATTGCTGGACCGCCGGCAGAGTCTGGGTTTCAGCTAACGCTGCAGCAATTTATCAATGCGGCAATACAGCAATTTATTTATTCTTCGGCCGTTTGGTCATGTAATCAAACCGCTTACCGGTTACTTCCGCCATATCAGGAATTGCTTCTGATTTATATTCACCCGCATCCAGTTTCTTTTTAGTGGCTTCAAATGCATGCAGTGTTGCATCAATATCTTCATCTGTGTGCACTGAAGTAGGAATAAGTCTATAAATAATATGCCCTTTAGGAATAACCGGGTACACAACGATAGAACAAAAGATATGATAATTTTCGCGGATGTCCATCACCATTGCCGTAGCTTCTTCAACGCCGCCTTTCATATACACAGGTGTAACAACTGAATCCGTTTTGCCGATATCAAATCCTCTTTCTTTTAAACCGTTCTGTAGTTTCAATGCATTCTCCCATAATTTGTCTTTCAAAGCTGGCGTGGTGCGCAGTAATTCCAAACGTTTTAAATTTCCCACCACCAATGGCATCGGTAAACTTTTTGCAAAGATCTGGCTGCGGATATTATAACGGATATAATCAACAATGTCTTTATCACCGGCAATGAATGCGCCTATTGATGCCATTGATTTGGCAAAAGTGGAAAAGTACAGATCGATCTTATCCTGGCAATCCTGTTCTTCGCCTGCACCTGCACCGGTTTTACCCAATGTGCCGAATCCATGTGCATCATCCACCAGTAAACGAAATTCATATTGCGCTTTCATGGCTGCAATCTCTTTCAGTCTGCCCTGGTCACCGGCCATGCCGAATACACCTTCTGTGATCACGAGGATTCCACCGGAACCCTGTTTATCAATCAACGCCGTTGCACGCTGCAATTGTTTTTCAAGATCAGCAAGATCATTGTGCTTGAATACATAACGGTGACCGGCATGTAAACGCAGACCATCTATTATACAGGCATGACTTTCTGCATCATAAACAATAATATCGTGGCGGCTGCAAAGCAGATCAATGATACTCACCATTCCCTGGTAACCATAATTGAGTAAAGCACTGTCTTCCTTCATAACAAATGCAGCAAGTTCTGCTTCGAGTTGTTCGTGCAGGTTACTGTTTCCGCTCATCATTCTTGCGCCCATGGGCGAAGCAAGACCATGATCTTTGGCACCATCCGCATCTGCTTTACGCACTTCCGGATGATTGGCCAGGCCAAGATAATTATTCAGACTCCACACGATCATATCCTTACCGCGGAATTTCATTCGGCTGCTGATCTCACCTTCCAGTTTTGGAAATGCAAAATAACCATGTGCTCTTTCACGATGCTGCCCGATAGGACCGTAATTCTTTAATAACCTGTCGAAGATATCTGCCATGGGAAAGTTATAAGTTTTAAGTTATACGTTATAAGTTATACGTTGTACGTTTTAGGTAAATAGAGGTTTATTTTAGTTGACTTTTGCTTTTTGCTTTTGCTAACAACTAACAACCGTCAACCGTCAACCGTCAACCCTTACTCTTGCTGCAAAAATAAGGCATTGCAATTAAATGGGTAACATTGGCTTAACACAACAAAGCAGCTCAAATCAACAGCGATCATTTTATCTTTGCCAAAACTTTCTGCATGATACGCAAGCCATCCATTACTTTTATTTTATTAGCGCTTACTCATTTTTCATTTGCCCAGATCTCAAGACCCAAACTGGTTGTCGGCATTGTGATAGACCAGATGCGATGGGATTACCTCTACCGCTTTAATGAACTGTACAGTTCCAATGGCTTTAAACGCCTGCTCAATCAGGGCTTCAGCGCCGACAATACTTTTGTTCCTTATGTGCCAACCTATACTGCTGTCGGACATACCTGTGTTTATACGGGAAGTATTCCTGCATTAACGGGCATTGTAGGCAATAACTGGTTTGATAAAACCACCGGTAAAAATGTTTATTGCACAGATGATTCTACTGTGAGCACAGTTGGTAATACAGGTATTGCCGGTAAAATGAGTCCGGATAATTTATGGGTCACTACCATTACCGATGAATTGAAACTCAGTAATAATTTTAAAAGTAAAGTGATCGGTATTGCTTTGAAAGACCGCGGTGCCATTCTTCCCGCAGGACATAGTGCCAATGCGGCTTATTGGTATGATGCCGGCAAATGGATCACGAGCACTCATTATATGACACAGCTTCCTGCATGGGTGAGCCAGTTCAATGATAAAGATCCGGTGAGTGCTTATATGAACCAGGATTGGAATACCTTATTGCCCATCGGCAAATATGATCTCAGTACTGCTGATGACATGCCTTATGAAAATGCAATAAGAGGAGAAGCCAGTCCGGTGTTTCCGCACCAGCTTTCTAAAATAAAAGAAGGTAAATATGAATCTTTCCGCACCACGCCTTTTGCCAATACGTATACATTTGATTTTGCAAAAGCCGCCATTCAGAATGAGAACATGGGCAACAACGGTGTCACAGATTTTTTAGCAGTGAGTGTTTCTTCTACTGATTATGTTGGACATACATTTGGCCCCAATTCCATTGAGATAGAAGATACTTATCTCCGGCTCGACCGCGACATTGCTGATTTTCTGCAGTTCCTCGACAGCAAAGTCGGTAAAGGAAACTATACCATTTTTTTAACCGCTGATCATGCAGTGGCACATATTCCTGCTTTTTTACTGGAACATAAAATACCTGCAGGCACCTTTGATGAAATTGATCTGCGCAGAGAACTGAACCAGATGATCGAAAATAATTTCGGTGTAAAGAATGTTGTACAGAGTCTGCAGAATTACCAGGTATACCTCAATATAAATGAACTGGAAAAACTGGGTAAGGATGCTGATGCTGTAAAGAAAGCAGTGATCAGATCTTTAAAACAAAAATCTTATATCATCAGTGCATTTGAAACAGATAAACTCGCAGCCGTTACTTTACCCGAACCGCTGAAAACGATGATGGCCAATGGTTACAATCCCAAACGAAGTGGCGATATTCAATTTACTTTAAAGGCCGGATATTTTGATGGCGGCAAAAAAGGCACCACGCATGGTTTGTGGAATCCGTATGATGCGCATATTCCTTTATTGTTTTTTGGATGGGGCATTAAATCCGGTAAACTCAACCGCGAAACTTATATGACCGATATTTCTGCAACGCTTGCTGCACTGCTGCACATTCAAATGCCGAGTGGTTGTGTTGGAAAAGTGATTACAGAAGTTATCAAGTAGTTTGGAGATTTGGAAATTTTTTCAATTTGAAAGCTTTATCAATTACCTGTAATACCGCTCGTCAAAGTAATTACCAAATTACCAAATCAGCACATCATCAAATTGTTTTTTGGCTTACCTGTTCTTCCATAATTCATGCCTTGCGGGAAGGCTCATCATGTCTGAGTTCAGATCATTTTTTTTACCACAGCTTTATTGGAGTTTAATAAAATATTTTACCACAGAGTTACCGGAGTTTTTTTCACAGGGTGATTGGAGTTTTTTATTTACTCTGTTAACGCTGTGCTGTATTCAACTCATTTTCCTCCGTGGTAAAACAGGTTATTGGAGTTTTAATAAAATATTTTACCACGGAGTTAGCGGAGTTTTTT
>JBDUCW010000066.1:0-24056 GCA_040003235.1 Ferruginibacter sp.
AGAAGAAAAACTGCCTGCGTATATTGATGCAAATGTGGAGCAGCTTGAATTACCGGAGACGATCACTTTACCTGAAAAACCAAAATGGACAACCCTGTTCATCGCGGCAGGAAAAAAAGACAAAGTAAACAAAATTGATATTGTCGGTTTTTTATCCAACAAAGGTCAATTGAAAAAAGAAGATATCGGGCTGATAGAAGTAAAAGATTTTTTTTCTTTCGTTGCCATACGTAAAGTAAAACTTGGCCCTGCGCTGGAACTCATCAAAGGCGAAAAGATCAAGAATAAAAAAGTGAAGATTGATGTGGCAAAGTAAAGTTGTAAGTTATAAGTTCCGGGTATATTTTCCACGTTTAAATAAGCAGGTTCATTTTTTTTTAATTCATCTTTATTCATTACCCCACTTCCAGGTTCGGCTGTGAGCTGCTGCTGTACCGGATTGCATTCATATTTTTATTTGTATCATTTCTGCTGGCACCATGTTTGAATTAACATGGCAAATTATAGTCATGAGGGTAAGATATTTCTTTTCGATATTTATTTTGTGGATGTATATTTCCTGCAGCAGCAATACAAAACTCACTTCTTCCTGGAAGAATGAGAAAGCGCCCCATAAAAAATATAATAAGATCATGGTCTTTGGTATTATCCGGGAAAAAGACCGGAGCATGCGTGAGCAACTGGAAAAAAATTTTGTGGATGATCTCAAAGCAATGGGATACAATGCAGTTTCCGCTATTGAAGAATATGGGCCAAAAGCATTTGAGCGTGTGCCCGAAGACCAGGTAGCAGACCGGCTGCACAGGAGTGGCTATGATGCAGTGATTACTGTTTCTATACTGGATAAACAGAAAGACACTTCCTACACGCCTTCGACAGTTCAGTACCAACCTTATAACCAGGTTTATTACAGCAGGTTCGGTAGGTATTATACAACAGTATATGACCGCGTATACACACCGGGCTATTATAGTACTGATACAAAATATTTTTTAGAGAGTAATTTGTATGATATCGCCACAGGTGACCTGATCTATTCAGGACAAACCAAATCATTTGATCCTTCTTCTTCAGAAGCACTCGCAAGCGACAATAGTAAAAAGATCTTAAAAGATATGAAACAACAAAAATTATTGGGTAAATAGGAAACACTCATTAAAATAAGAATCATGAAAAAAAATATCATATTCATCACTGCATTGTTGACCATCCTTTGCAGTTTCGTTATCGGCTGTAAAAAAGAAGACAGCAGTCCGGTTATGGATTCCAGTGTGATCCATATAACCAGCAGTGGATTTTCGAACAGCAATGTAACAGTTGTTTCAGGAAATGCCGTGACCTGGATCAATGATGATACTGAAACACATACGGTGACAACAGATGATGGAAGAATTGACAGCGGAGATATTCCTGCAGGCCAACGTTTTACTTTTACGTTTATTCAGCCGGGTGTGTATGCCTACTCCTGTAAATATCATCCATCCTTAAAAGGAGTCGTGAATGTGAGCGGATTAAGATAAAATTCAGTCATACGTTTGTCATATCATAACTGCAATGCATGTATGACTGTAGCAGAATTTCTCCGGTGGATAAAAATTTAAAAAAAGTATTCAGCTGCATTACGAATATTTGTATTTGACAAAATCCCGTACCAGTAAGGGTATCAGAGGATTTTAAACTTCATGAATTTTATTCGGGGGAAAACATGCCCCCATAAATAATGTTCGAACATCCAGATTTTTTTTGAAGATTATCTATGGCATAAATCTTGCCTATGTGTGCCCGCCTCCCACTGAAACTACTTTTCAAGCATAAAATATACTTTATAATATGAAAAATCTTAAAAGGCAATTCATTTTGCGTTCAGTGCTTTCTTTCCTCGTTCTGATCATTTATATTAATACAGAAGCGCAGGTTCAGACCCCCAGGTATAATATCTCAATGACAACCAATTCGAATGGATTTTATGAATATCTTCCTAAAGGGTACAGTTCCGGTCAGAATTTTCCTTTATTAATCTTTTGCCACGGCGTTGGTGAAAATGGTGATGGAAGTCCTGCTCAATTGTCAAGAGTACTTAATAACGGCACACCCAAACAGATCAGTCAGGGCATTTTTCCGGACTCCTTTTTTACCACAGGTGGACAGAGTTACAAGTTCATTGTTATTTCGCCACAGTTCACGCAGTGGCCCAGTCCTTACGATATCAGTAATATTATTGATTATTGTCAGCTGCATTATCATGTAGATATTAACCGTATTTATTTAACCGGCCTCAGCATGGGTGGTGGTGTTGTATGGGATTATGCCGGATGGACCCCGCAGTTTCCTACCAGGATTGCTGCAATCGTTCCCATATCCGGTGCTTCCAATCCTTACGGACCAAGAGAAGCAAATATGGCTGCTGCCAATCTTGCCATCTGGGCTACCCATAATCTCAACGATCCTACCGTACCTTCTGATAATACCATTCAATATGTAGATGGTACCAATGCACAGCCGCTTCCACCGAACCCGCTTGCGAAAAAAACCATTTTTCCTGTTTATGGACATGATGCCTGGGACCAGACCTATGATTTTAATTTTACTGAGAACGGACTGAACATTTATCAGTGGATGCTCCAGTTTAAAAGAAATTTTGTTACGCTTGCAGTAGGCGGTCTCGAGTTCAATGCTGCGAAAAAAGACAATGATAAAATATTACTGTCATGGAAGACAGTGACAGAAAGCAACAACAGAGGTTTTGAAATACAGCGGAGCAATGATGGTGTAAATTTCACTACCGTAACATTTGTGAATGGACTTGGAACGAACGGCAATGGGGCAGTATATAGCTTTACAGACGCAGCCCCGTTGAACGGAAGAAGTTATTATCGGTTGAAACAGATCGATAACGATAATAATTTTAAATACAGTGAAATCCGCTTTGTTGATCTTGTTAAACAGAAAGCAGTAACGGCTTATCCAAATCCTGTTCTGGATGTACTGAACATTAATGTAAGCGGTTATGATTTCAGCCATGCATTATTAAGGATCATTGATGTGAATGGCAGAGTGGTAAAACAACAGGTTATAACCGGGAATGGCAGTATCAGTGTTCCGGTAAAAGATCTTTCACATGCTGTATATGCAGCAGAAATAACAGAAGGATCAGTGTCTGTGAGATTCAGATTTGTAAAAGAATAATCAGAAGCAAAGCAATATACAACTCCCAAGGTTAAATTAAAAAGAGTATACTCACCATATACTCTTTTTTTATTGAAAATATTTTAGGCCTGATCTTTAATCCAGCTGATCAGTCAATTTTCAGAATCGGTTTCATTTGTGTTTTGCTGCCGTTTTGAAAATGGATATAATACATACCGGGTTGCATACCGGTAAGATTAACTTTTGTAGTGGCCGTAGTTGGACGGTCATACGTTACTTCCAGTAAAGTAGAAATCAGTCTTCCGTTAGGTCCAACTAATTGCAATAAAGTATGTCCACCGTCTGTTTTGAATTCAACAGTGGTAATTCCCTGAACCGGGTTAGGATAATTTTTAACCAGCGATAATTCTTCACGGCCGCCCGGAGGAGCACATTGCGTATCATTCACAATATTGATCTGTTCAAAATCCTGCAGCATAATTTCCGTAATACCGGTAGCATCCTGGCATAGCCAACGTTTGAGCAACGATGCATAAATTTTACGGAAGTCGGTTTGAAAAGCAACATTATCATTAACGCCGGCATTTGCAGGAATGACCGGATTGGTTCCAATGATACCACCGGTTATCTGCGAACCAAAAAGAAACATGGGTGCACCTGCACCATGATCAGTTCCACCACTTGCATTGCTTTTTATCCTGCGGCCGAATTCACTGAACGTCATGCCCACCACACGTTGATCTTTTCCCATCGTTACAAGATCAGTATGAAATGCTTTGATGGCATCACTTAACTGTGCAAGTAAAGTTGCGTGGGTTCCGATACTGGTATCAATGCCGTTGGTCTGGTTGCTGTGTGTATCAAAACTGGAGAAATTACATACATACACTTTGGTATTCAAACCTCCGTTGATCATTTTAGCCACCACTTTTAATTGATTGGCAAGCGTTGTATTGGGATAAGTAGTGGTTGTTGTATTACCTGCTGTATATGTATTGCTGATGCGGACGGAATACAGGTTGGCCTGCCTGGATATCTGTCTTACATATAAAAGCTTATCGCCCGCAGGTGTCGCCGGTGCTGGATTTTCTACGTCAGCCACACCATTAATAATATTCGTTGGGTTTGAAATAGTAACGGACATCTGTGAATTCGGACCTAATAATTCCAATGAAGTGGAAGATCCGAACTGTATCGCCAGCGGATCAGGATTATCAACATTAGGATATCCGTTGGGGTAACCAGGATTATTTACATTTAAAAATCTTCCCAACCAACCGTTGCTCAATATCACATTCTGATCAGCAGCGGTCATCCAGATATCTGTTGCACGGAAATGCGAAAAATTCGGAGTAGGATATCCTGCAGCCTGCACGATGCAGAGCTTGCCGCTGTTGTACATATCGCGAAGCCCTGTCATGGAAGGATGTAATCCGGTAGCAGCAGTGCCTGTAAGTGCAAGTACTTTACTTTGATCAATAGCAATATTGGATCTTGCATTATAATAATTCGAATACTGATCCAGTGGTATCACCATATTCAATCCATCATTACCCCCTGCCATTTGTATCACCACAAGTATATGATCATTTGCCACAACGGTATCCGTTAGTTGCGAAAGCATACTCCCTTCACCAAAAGATTTCAGCGGTATCCCGTTAATGATACCGGGCACACCAATAGCGGTGATAGCTGTGTTCCGGATAAATTTTCTACGTTGCATAATATCAGTTTATGATAATGAGATTGTACTAATTACATCAATTGAAACTCTTCCAGATTCAGAAAATATTTCATCAGCAGGGACAACCTGTTGTTGACATCACTGAAATAGGTTTGATTATTCGGGTTGCCTGCATAATTATTCCAGGCGGTTGTCCAGTAACTGTCTGTTGACTGACCCGTAAGCAATGTTTGAGTTTTAATGGTAGTTAATGTTGCCGGTTCAAGTTGCATGCGCAAAAGGTAGGTATCAAAATCCTGTACCAGGATATTCGGGTCAGCAGGATTGGTCATACGTTTTGTAAATGCGATCCAGTCAACTCTGATGATCTGGTTGGTATTGCTGTAACCATTGATCATACTGGTAATATGGCTTACACGTTTGCCATACGTATCTGTATTCAGCCAGAATTCATCGTAGACAGGATTGAGATAATACGCCGGCCATCCCGATACATTCTGCACATCACCCGGATTCTGATCCATGGAAGCAGATTGTGAAATCAGGTAATTGTACATCCTGTAAAGCGTGGGTATATTTGTTGCCGGTGGAAATTTCATTTTGGTTTCCCGTACAAGGCCTACAATAAAATCCAGCGGACTTTTAATCATTGCACCTTGCGTGAGCACATCAAAAAAATGTTCGCTTTTAAATAATACAGAAAGCGCAGGTAATAATTCGTAATTGCCATTCCGCAGTGTAGATGCCATCGGAGTAATTACATTTGTTTCTACGTCTGCTGAAATATCTCCGTATACAAAGAAGCGGTAAATTCTTCTGCAGATAAATTTTGCCGATTCATCTGTTGCAAAAATCATTGCCAGCATATTATCCAGTTCCAGCTGACCATTGATTCCTGTCTGTCCTGCTATTACAGTATTATTATAAAAAGCTGAAAAAGTTTTATTCGTTGTATCATGACGGTTGTTCGTATCAAAATAAGTCTGACCCAATGAATTGATGCGGTAACCCGTTAATACTTTTGCTGCGGTTTGTACATCTGTTTCTGTATACTGGGAACCGGGCCCTTTTCCAACCGTAAAGAGTTCCTGCAGTTCACGGCCATAATTTTCATCGGGTGCAGTTTTCGTATTATACTGGCCATTCAGATAAATGAGCATTGCAGGTTCCAGCGTAATTGCTTTAACCAGCGATTTATAATTTCCGGTTGCATAAGTTCTTAGTGTGTTCAGGTACCGGTAACAGTAAGTTCCATAAGATACCGTATCAAATTCAAGTGCAGTAAATGTTGAAAGAAAAAGAATCATTTTTTCTTCAATGCTTCTGCCCTGATTAACCTGAAGATCCATCCACCAGGCTTTTACTGAACCGATTCTTCCGCTGTTCACGCTTCCATTACTGCTCGGTATATTAACCCAGGTACGGCCAATCGGAACAGCCCAATCCGGATCGTTGGTAGGCGTTGTGGTAACATCAGGCGTATAATTTTTTAATGGAAAACCCGGATTAGCATTTTTTGTAAGCAGCATTTCATCTACCGCCTGCGAAAAAGTAAGCGTACGGAAATAATCAACATCTTCTTTAACGGCACCAAAACTCAATCTCTTCAAAAGATGAATGATCTGGCTGTCACCCCAGGTTCCGCTGTAAGGGTTTATACTGCTGGTGAGGTTGGAAGGAAGTCCGGGTACTCTTCTTACAAGATTGGTAGTAACCGGTTCCCTTGCAGCAGTTTTCTTTACAGCAGGAGAAACTAATGTGTTTAAAAATGATTTCCTGTCCATGAGATAGATATTTTAAAACAGTTGTAAAAAGTATAAACCGGAGAAAGTTGTTGAATATTGATTCTGGATAGTATGCTATCAGTTAATTTCCTTGCTGGTATTGCCTTTCAAATATAATCATTGCTTTTGTTAATCGCCAGTAAAGAATTGAATTTGTTGAAAACTTAGGTGAGGTATTAAGGTTGATAGCATTGATAAGGTTAACAAAGGAATTGAGATCGTTAGCTTTATCAACTACATTAACTTTGTAAACTGTCAACTCAATTCTTCCTTGCTTTCAATTCTTCCATTTCTTTCTGCTGCTGTTCCACAATCGCTTTTAATTCCTGCACAGCTTTTACCAGCGGCACTACCATTTCTGAATAATTAATACCATACAGGGAGTGCTCATTTTTTGGAACACTTACCCCGCTGAAGTCGTACCCAGACTGCAATGCAGCGGACCTTACTTCCTGTGCTAAAAAACCGGAGTACCGGATCTTTTCTTTTTCGCCATCATAATTTCTTCTGTTTGCAGGAATGCCCTGTATCTCATCCATCATTTGGGTGTTATAAAAATAAGTGACCGGTCTTAGCCTGCTGATAAAATCAAGGCCCGGAACATTTTCCTGAATTCCGGTTTTTACTCTTTCGTCAGAGATCGTTGTAAAACCAACTGAACCTCCGATTAATGTGGTACTGGTGTTTCCAACTCTCACCATATTACTTTGCGTAACTACGGCGCCGCTTCCCAATGCAGTGGAGTTACTGGGTGTTAGTGTGATGGGAGAAACATCGGCACCATATCCCAGGAAAGTATTGTTGCTGCCATTCTTGATAAAGCCTCCGGCCTGAAAACCCAATGCTGTATTGTAATTGCCGTTGGTTTGCAATCCAAGTGCATAATGACCGATGCCCGTATTCTGACTTGTTGTTGTTACGGAATCCACCGCCCTGTTGCCGATGGCAAGATTTTCCAATCCAGTACTTACCAATCCCAATGCATTACTGCCGATACCATAATTATTAAATCCTGTGAGGTTATTAAGCAAGGCCTGTGAACCAATCGCGATATTGGCACTACCGCCAGTGTTGTTGCTCATGGCAAGCAAACCGACAGCAATATTTTCTGATCCGAAATTATCTTCCAGACTTTTATACCCGATCGCAATATTCCCTTCCCCGGCACTGTTAGTAGCCATACTGCGATACCCGAGCGCTACATTTTGAAAACCCGTGGTCAGTAATTTGCCAGACTCTATTCCTGCAAGCACATTTTGATAGCCCGTTGTCAATGACAGTCCCGCATCAGTACCTACTGCAACATTTTCAGATCCGGAAGTGAGTGTAAATGCAGCAGAATCTCCAATGCCCACATTGCTGAATCCGGAAGTGACTTTATTCAACGCCTGGTAACCGAATGCATTATTGCCATAGCCGGTGATAGTGGCTGCCATGGCGCGGTTTCCGAAAGATGTATTGCGTTTGGTAGAATCAAAATCTATCAATCCTGAACGTAGATTATTGGTGCGGAAGATCAATGCAACCTGGTCGGTAGTTCCGATAAAATTGCTCGTTGAACTGGTCCCCGCATTACCCGTCAACGCCCAACCCGATGATGCAAAAACGGAAGCGGTAGTTCTTTTTCTGATCACACCGGTTGCATCTGTTGTGAGGATGCTGTCAGCAGCAGCGCCGCTTTGCAAACCTTCGAGCCTTAATGGATTACTGGCTGCAAATACATGCAGTCTTGCAGTTGGAACTGCGATACCGATACCAACGTTTTGCGCAGAAGCTTTCACGAAACCGATCATTAAAAACAAAATGCAAAAGGTAAGTTTTCTCATAAAAAAAAATTGAGGAGATGACTATTTTTAAAGCAGTGAACTAAAAATAGCGTTTTAGTTTCACAAAATGATGATTGTTGAAAACTGGTCATGAGTTACGGTTCATAGAAGGAAAGAGAATGCATGCCCTTGACTCCTTGTTTTCCATGAACCATCAACAATGAACTATGAACGAGGTTTACCTGTCAATCCAGATCACAGAATTACCGGTACCGAATTCATTTTCTTCCCAGGTATTATTTTGTGGATCACGGATCCATTTACCATTGACATTGAATTTATAAATATGCTTGCCGGCAAAGAGATGAACTTTAAAGATCCATTCATCTCCTACACGCGTCATGGAAAGTGATTCAGGACTCCAGTTGTTGAAATCACCTGCTAAAAAAACTTTTGCTGCATTCGGATAACCTTTGAGATGGAATGTATAATTGGGATCAATGATGAGATAAGAATTCAATGCATTCCGGTCTCCATTCACCTGCAATGGATTGCCTGGATCAGTGATCCTATTTCCATCAACCATGAATTTATATTCATAATTGCCGGGACCAAGCGCATAGTTAAGTTCCCAGCCCGTCGCAGTTTTATTCATCAGTAATTCTTCTTCACGCCAATTGTTGAATGTGCCGGCCAATACAACATGTTGTGCATTTGTATAACCATCAAGTTTAAACCGATATGTTTTTCCAAGCCGGATGACAGAATTAAAATCACCGAATTCATTGGGCAAACGTTCCCGGTTATCAGGATCGGTAAACCATTTTCCATCTGCAATAAAACGATAAGTATGCGTGCCCGCAGCAAGGTAAACGGGCAACTGCCAGCCGGTCGCAGTTCTTGTCATAGCCAGTTTATTTTCCTGCCAGTCATTGAAACTACCGGCGACGTATACTTTTTTTGCATTTGTAAACCCGTTCAATGTGAATACAAAATTCGTTTTATAAAAAACAGAATTTATATTGCCGAGGCCATCATTTTCACTCAGTTGGTTGTCATCATCCAGCATCCAGTTTTTGTCTGCAATAAATTTATACCAGTATTTTCCTGCACCCAGTTTTATTTTAGCTATCCAGCCACTGTCTGTCCGGATCATCGGCAATGCGTCGGGTTTCCAGTCATTAAAACTACCGGCAAGCATTACCCCGCGAGCCTTTAAATTATTGCGCAGGAAAAAAGTTACCAGCGAATCATTTGCTTCAAATGAATATTTATTTTTAAACCGGTTGCTTCCATACCTGATGCCATTATTGGTTGCAGGAAACATACCGGCCAAAGAAGGATTTTTACTGGTGAACAGAATATTATCAGCGGAGTTGTTAACTGAACCGGCGTCTGACAAAGGTTTGCTGATAATATAAATATGATCAGACAATAAAATATTCCAGCCGGCCTGCCGCAACGTATCGCCATTATTTTTCCGGATCAATGTTCTCAATCCAAGATCACCGAGATTATATTTCGAAATAAAATTATCCAGTGAAGCACTGTCTATTTTTTCGCTCAGGGCAATGAACATTCTGCCATCTTTTACGGTGTATGTCTGCACGGAAACCTGGGCAGAAATTTTTTCTACTGACAGAAGAAGTACAAATGCCGTCACTGTCATCAACAGCCACATTTTTTTAAATATCCCCTGCCTCTGCATTATTTCCATATATACATTTTGCGGTTCACAAAATTAAAACCTATTTTATGTAGCGACATGAAATCAAAACCAAGAATTCCGTCAAGACAATAATCATAAGAGAAGCACATTTTTTCCAGGTTGGTGATCAGCACCGGAAGACTGTCGAGGCTCTCCTTCCCTATTTTCATATTTCTTGCATCGCCATACAATGCTTCTACTTTTTTTGCTCCGGTACCGTTCAGCAATACACGCTTTGTAATGGATACACTTTCGAAAACCTTATTGGGCAAGCGGCTGTCCAGCACATTTGATTCTGCACCACTGTCGATGAGCAGGGTCAATTTTTTTCCGGCCAGTACAGCAAATACGAGTATCTTATTTTCTTTGAGCTCAATGGGCAAAACACTATAACCAGAAGTATCTTTCAACAGTTCACTCTTATAAACAGCCGCTTCTTTTTTACCAATGCGGTGAAGATAAATAAGTGATTGTTCATAATCGATGATCATCTCAAACTGGCGGAAGAGCTGCATACCCAGCAATCCGAGAACTTTTATTCCTTTGTTGTTTTCAATATGGCCCAGGTTGATCCGGTCTGCCTCTACATGGGAATAATTAATTGCACCAAAAGAAAATTTATTGATCATGGTATGCGAGGATACAGCAACATTACCGGTGATACCACCCTGACTGTCATCGGACGAAGCGATCGCCGGATAATTACGGAAATAGGTAAGATTGAGTATCAGACCCGGTGCGCCGGTATCAAGAATAAAATTTCCTTCAGTTGTATCCGCCTTTGCTTTCAGCAAAATTAAATTGCCGGCCCTGCTGAAAGGAATGACGCAGGACAAAGAATCATTGTCATTCGGCTGCGTAAAAAGATCAAGCGATATTTTTTTTATTGAGTTCTGATTTTTTTTGGGCTGTGGAGTTGAGAAAGAATGATAACGGTAAGCGGCGGGCGCTAATGACAGTGCCAGTAAAACTGTTGTGCACCTGATCAAATAGCCAATCAAAAACATACCGTTATTTTTTTTATAAATGTAGTTGATATATTTCAATGAAGCGTTATACACAGCCTGTGGAAAATAGTTTCACTTCACTGTCACAATAAAAAATGTATTCATCCGATTTAGTATACATTAAAATCAAACTATACTATGAGAAAACTTTTCTTATTGCCACTGGCATTGTTACTCTTTACGCATATCACAAAAGCACAATTCTACAAATCATTTCTTCCTTCTCCGGCATTTTCTGATTCTCTTGCAAAAGTTGTCCTGGATTTTCGTTTTAATTTTAAAGCAATTCAGGGAGAAAAACTGTCGTCAAGAGATAATATGGATATATACCGGTCAAAGGTTTCTATTCCCGGTGCTGCTCATTCTATCATCTACCGTTCGCATTCGGTTGAAGATACCACGGCCTGTTTTCAATCGGTCATGTACAGCGGTGATAACTACAATGAGGCTGTAAAAGTTTATAGAAATACTTTCCGGCTGGTGAAAAAAAGCAGGATGCGCTGGGTTGACAAAAGCGCAGTGAGTTTCAGTGGTGAATTGGAAGAGCCGGATGAATCGATCCGTTTTACGATGAGTTTTTTAAAACCAGACCTGATCGATAATGCCTATCATGATTTTTTTGCAGAAGTGGAAATGACAAGCTCGCTTGAAGGATGGGAAGTAAGATTGAACCTGCACAATAAAAGGAATGATATGGAAGAGTGAAGTGATATGTTATACGCTATACGTTGTACGTTGTACGTTATAAGTTTTTTTGCGATAAGAGTTATCATTTGCTTTACGAACTCATAAAACCTAATTACAAATTACTAACAGCTACTGATAAACTTTTCCATAATGAGAAACTCCAGCGGTTGTGTTGGAATACCAAAACGATTATCAGCGGACATTGGTTTTGTTTCACCGGTCTTTTTATACCCGTGACGTTCATACCAGGCAATGAGTTCGTGGCGAAGGGAGATCACGCTCATGAAAACAACCGGACAATCATTTTCTGCTGCATAAATTTCAGCAGCAGCAAGCAATTGTTTTCCAATTCCTGCAGCTTGTAATTCCGGTGCAACAGTGAGCATGCCCAGGTACAATCCACGTTTTTCTTTCAACAGGTACACACAACCGTTGATGGCATTGCTGTCTGAAATATATTTTAAAAAAATTGCTCCCGGTTGTTCCATCATCTCAAGAAATGATGAAACGTCGGTGCGCATTTCACCTTTCAACAGATCGGCTTCTGTTGTCCAGCCCTTCCTCGATGCTTCTCCGCGATAGGCACTGTTAACCATTGTTACCAATTCGGCAACATCATCTTTTACAGCAGTCATTATTTTCATAATGTAAAGATATCAGGCCGCAGTTAATTTTTTCAGCAAATGAATGAACGGCTCATTTTCTGTTTTCAGGTCTGTGGCATCATGATTGCCTTTGTTACTCAAATAACAGTTATGAAAGCCTTAGGAATAATATTGATAGCGGGTGGATTACTGATGTTGATCTTTCGTGGTTTTAGTTTCACACAAGAGAAGAAAGTAGCTGACATAGGGCCTGTTGAGATCAATAAAAAAGAAGAGAAAACCATCGGATGGCCTGTTTATGCAGGGGGAGTAGCAATGCTTGCAGGTGTAATATTACTGATGAATGTAAAAAAGAGATCGGCATAATGGAGACAATGTTTACCATTATGTAGAACAAATTGGACTTTATCACAAATTAAAATCATCACTTCAAAATAATTTTATGGAAAAGGCGTTGAATTTTAAACATGGCGATCTTGCAGGAGGCTTCTCCGTTACACTGGCCAATGAATTAACTCTTGATGACTTTTGTTATGATCATGTTCAGGATTATAACAGAGATCGTTTTGAAGCGATTGCTATCAGGGTATTGATCGGCAAAGAAACGGTGATTACTGTTTATGCAATAGACAGGCCGAGACAGGAGGGTAGTAATTACGACCAGGGAAAAATACCTGTAAAGAAATTTAAACTTACGGAATTGGAGGCATCAGAATTGTTTAGCTATTGTAGCTCTTTAAATTTTACATTGTCTACCGGAAATTTTTCTTTAGAAGATATGGAAGTGATCAATAAATAAATATTGAGCACAATCATTTTATTAAAAATAATCTTATGAAAATTGTAGGTTTACTCCTGATCATTTCCGGCTTTATTATTTTTTTCAAACTGATAAGGCTGGAAACAGAAAAGTCAAAAGATTAAGTGAATGTAATTTATTTGGTTCTTTTTAAATCAAGATCCTGAAAGTCGAAACTGAAATCTGTCAGCGGTGAAATAGAATTCATACTGATCGCTGAACCCCTGCCGTTATTATCTACATTGAATTTTACAAAAGCATCTGCATCCATACTGCGGTCATTCCATTTTACAATAAATGTATTGCCTTTATAGGCAAACATTTCACCGCTCAGTTTGGGAGAACGTTTTGACTGAAACCACAGCTTTCCATTTTTTTCTGCTATCACTACATCACCAAACCATTTGTCGGTATACGTTCCTGTGAACAGTGCTGCCTCTGTTTTAGCAGTATTTATTTTTTGCTGCGCCTCTATATCTCTCCAGATATTATCCGTTATTTTTTTGGCATCGGCCTCGTTATTTACAACACGGTCATGCTGCTGTTTAACACGCTCCACTCCTTTAATACCGAAATAACTATCCTTGATCGTATTGGTAATAGCAGTAAAAGCTGCTCCTGATTGCTGGTTGGTAAACACAATAATACCGAGTTTTAATTCGGGTATCAATGTTACCTGCGTTACAATTCCTGCTAGGCCACCCGTATGCGTTACCTGCTTATAACCTTTCACGTCACTCAAAAACCAACCAAGTCCATAACCTGAAAAATGGGTATTGTAAGCTGTTTGTCCGCGTACGGGGATAATCGTCTGTAAACCCCACATGTCTTCATGCACATCTTCACTGAATAATTGTTTGCTGAGTCCATCACCATATTTTCCATTGTTCATCTGCATGATGATCCACTTGCACATATCTGTGAGATTACTGCAGATGCCACCGGCAGCGTTGGCGGTTTGGCTCCAGTCGTTATGTATCACCTGTACTTTGCCATTTACCGGGGCATGCGCATCAATTACATTTGTGTTGTTGCGGATGCTTTGCACAGCAGTAACGGAAGCGGTCATCCCAAGTGGTTTGAAGATGCGTGTCTGAATAAATTCTTCCCAGCTCATGCCTGAAACACGTGCCAATACTTCGCCGGCAACGATGTACATATTGTTGTCGTAATCATATTTTGTTCTGAAAGAAGAAACGGCTTTTAAATAACGGAGGTTATGAATAATATCTGTTTTTGTAAAGTTGTTACTGTCGGGCCATATCATCAGGTCGCCCGAACCAAGGCCAAGACCGCTTCTATGTGTAAGCAGGTCACGCACGGTGAATTCATCTGTAACATAAGGATTGTACATTTTAAATTCAGGAATGATATCCGTTACCTTATCATCCCATTTTAATTTTCCTTCATCCACCATCATTCCCAGGCCGGCAGCAGTAAAGGCTTTACTGTTAGAAGCGATGCCGAACAATGTATTTTCATCCACTTTTTGTTTTGTATTGAGTGAACGTACGCCGTAACCTTTGGCGAGGACTACTTTACCATCTTTTACAATCGCTACTGCAATACCCGGTACATCAAAGGTTGTCAGTGTTTTTTCTACCAGTGAATCAACCTGTGCAGAAGATATTACCTGGGCATTCACTGATATATTAATGACAGTAAAAGCTAACGATAAATAAAGTATTGACCTTTTCATGAAAAATTATTTTTATTAAAATTATGACCGTCAAGATAGGAATATTAAAGAATATCCGGGCAGGCCTGACATGATTTGTGATGAACGTAATGAAACTAATCACACCACCATAATTAAATCCATTCATCAATTTCTTTTGGCTGATGCTGGTTCCTCATTGCTTTCTCAATATATTTATGGATTAAAAATCTGATCATGCCAAAATTAATCGTGCTTATTGTATTATTCATTTCTTTCAATGTATCAGCGCAATCAAGACTGGATAAGCTTACAGTAGAAAAGATCATGCGGGATCCTAAATGGATGGGCACGCAACCGTCGAATCTTCAATGGACCAACGACGGCCAGTTATTTTTTTCCTGGAATCCTGACAGTGCTCCTGCGGATTCTTTATATTATATCAGTGCCGGTAATAAAACACCCGTCAAAGCCAGTCCTGCACAGGTATTGGCTGCACTTAATGCCAATAACGTGCGTTACAATGCGGACAGATCAGCATATGTGTATACAAAAGATGGAGATGTTTTTTATACTGTTGTCAAAACAAATAAAACAAAGCGTATTGTGCAGACAACAGACTTTGAAAGCAATCCGCAATTTTCTTTCAACGAAACAAAAATTGTTTTCAGCCGTAACCAGAATTTGTTTGCCTGGGATATTGCCGGTGGTGAAACAATGCAGTTAACCAATATACAATCCGGGTCTGCATCAAAAGAAACAAAAGATGCAGCGCTGAATACACAGGAGCAATGGCTGAAAAATGATCAGCTGACTTATTTCCAGGTTTTAAAATCCAGAAAAGAAAAAAAGGATCAGACGGATGCCTATAATAAACGTTTACCCAAAACGAAAGAATTGCGCAGCATTGCCCTTGATGATAAAAGTTTACAGGGGCTATCGGTAAGCCCTGACGGAAGATTTATCAGTTACCGTTTATCTAAACAAGCCAATGGAAAGAACACGATCGTTCCGGCTTATGTAACGGAAAGCGGCTTCACTACTGATCTTCCAGGCCGCACAAAAGTTGGAACTGCTCAGGGTTCGAGTGAATTTTTTATGTATGATCGCGAAAGGGATACTGTGTTTGCAATTAAAACAGATTCCATACCCGGCATTAAAGATCTTCCGGATTATGTAAAATATTATCCTAAACAACTGGAAGAAAGAACCAAAAAAGCTGCGCTCCGTGCAGTAGGAATCTCAGGACCTTACTGGTCACCGAGAGGAAGCAATGCAATATTAGAAATCCGTTCACAGGATAATAAAGAGCGTTGGCTGATGTTATGGGATACTGCAACGCATCAATTAAAATTACTCGATCGCCAGCGCGATGAAGCATGGATCGGCGGACCGGGTATTTTCAGTTTTGGCAATAACAACTGGATAGATGAAAATACTTACTGGTATCAATCCGAAGTAAGCGGTTATTCTCATTTGTATACCGTCAATGTCATTACAAAAGAAAAAAAAACATTGACTTCAGGTAAATATGAAGTGCAGCAGGTGCAGTTGTCAATGGATAAAAAATATTTTTATATAACAACAAACGAAGTGCATCCCGGCGAGCAGCAATATTATCGTTTAAATATTGCCGATGGAAAAAAAGAACGGATCACTACCATGACAGGTGCCAACCAGGTTACTGTTTCGCCCGATGAAAAAACGATTGCCATATTGTATTCTTATTCCAATAAACCTTGGGAATTATTTTTACAGGAAAATAAACCCGGTGGAAAAGTTGATCAGATCACGAACAAAGCGCAGAGTGATGAATTCAAATCTTATGCATGGCGTGACCCGGAACTCATCAGCTTTACTGCAAGAGATGGTGCATCAGTATATGCAAGACTTTATAAGCCTTCAACTCCTGATCCCAAAAAACCTGCAGTAATATTTGTGCATGGCGCAGGTTATCTGCAGAATGCACACAAATGGTGGAGCAGTTATTTCAGGGAATATATGTTTCACAACCTGCTTGCTGATAATGGCTATTATGTGATGGACATTGATTACCGCGGCAGTGCGGGTTATGGCAGAGACTGGAGGACGGGTATTTATCGTTTTATGGGAGGAAAAGATCTGGATGATAATATTGATGCTGCTTATTATTTAGAAAAGAATTTTGCTGTTGATCCCCAACGTGTGGGCGTATATGGCGGATCTTACGGCGGCTTTATTACGTTGATGGGCATGTTTACTTCGCCCGGTGTATTTGCCGCCGGTGCTGCATTGCGGCCGGTAACGGATTGGGCCAATTACAATCATGGTTATACATCCAATATATTAAATGAGCCATTCAATGACAGTCTTGCTTACCGCAGAAGTTCGCCTTATTATTTTGCGAGTGGTTTGAAAGGAAGCCTGCTCATCTGCCATGGTATGATGGACCTGAATGTGAATTTCCAGGATGCGATAAAACTTTCGCAGCGATTGATTGAGTTGGGAAAAGACAATTGGGAGATCGCGCCTTATCCGATGGAAGATCACGGTTTCGTGGAGCCGAGTAGTTGGACCGATGAATACAAACGGATTTTTAAATTATTTGAGACGGTGTTGAAGAAGTAAAGACATTAGGATGGATTTTGTTGGTTGGGGTTGAGTGTTTCGATTACTGCAAGGTTACAATAGAGTTTATTCATTAAATGATGTGGATAACTGATGCCAGTCGCAGACTGGCGGATCTATTGAGCCCACGTGAGCCCGGTTAGAGTTTTATTATTTATATTATCGGCTGGGAACACTTGAGCCAGTGGGACCAACATCGGCAGAAAGTGAGCCCGGAAGTATCTCAATTGTTTAGAAGTATGCCGGGAACACCAGTGCGGGAAAAGTTACGAAGCTATTGAATTGTAAAATTTCCCTGTATAATAAGCTTTTTACCAGTCTTCACTGTTAATTGCGCGCCCACGCCGACTGAGTAAGGTATATTAAGAATACAGTTTCCTGTACCATTGATTTGTATTTCTTTTCCCAATGGTAATGGCAAAGGCGGTATCGTGTTATTGCTCCAGTTTGCTGGATCATTCCAGTTACCGCTGCCAGTGAAAATATACACAGAGGGATTTGCAGTGCCAACAAATTCATCAGCACCGATATCAGGAAGACTTGCATTTCTTACGTCACCGTCGTAGTCATCCGCATATCCCGAAATGGGAATACCTCCGCTTTCAGCCGATGAAACTAATCCTGAAACAAAATGTAGGAAAGTATTACTGGGACCCGTAACAGGACCGCTAAGGCTTTGAAAATAAACACCAGGCACAGGAGAAACAACTTCAGAAACAGAATTTGTTTCCCGGGGAGTAACTCTGTTTTTAAAAGCTGCAAGTGTGATATCGATATTTGTACCGTCAAAATGAATTGAATTGCTTGGCGAGGGAGTTCCACAATAGAATAAATTATTATTGGAAGCGCTGAGATATGAAGTTAATGCCGTGTTGCTTCTTCGCAGAGCAACGGTAAGTCCCAGGCCGGTAGATTGTGAAAGGTTAACAAAAATATTATTTTTTAATACTGCTGAGCCTGCACCTGGAAGGAAAATAGCAGAACTTCCAAAACCGTTACCGGTACTGGTTGCATTCAGATAAACAGTGTTATAATAGAAATTACAATTGTTGCCGGCAGAGTAAATGCCGTGGAGATTGGCTCCTGTTCCGGTTGATGTATTAAGATTACCAATTAAATTATTAAAAAAGTTACCGCTAGTAAATCCGTCACAGTATAAACCAACAACACTGGAACTGATACCGGAAGCATTCAAAGCATGAACAATATTTTTTGATACATTTACTGTATTACTTCTGGGTTGTATTCCATATAAAACGGCCCCACCACCAGTAGAACATGTAAAGGAAAGATTATTAATATTATTGCCGATAAATGTTACTGCGTTTTGAATCGTTTCATCAAATATCCCATAAATTCCTGCCCCAGTACCAGCGCCTGTTACGGAAAGATTATTTATAGTATTGTTTATATAATTTTCACTGGCAGATTGAAATGAACTTATTCCATATAGAAGAGAATTAGTTGAGGAAGAACTATTAGGAACATTATTATTCGAAATGCTGTTATCAATCACATTAAAAGCCGTAGTGTTTATTCCCCTTATACAAAAAAGAGACCCGGACCCATTATATATCATATTCCCTGAAATTGTATTAGCCTTAACATTCGATGTAATTCCTTCCGTTAAAACACCGTAGAAATTACAATTATTAGCAACGCCTACAGACCCTATAGAATTGTTAAGGACTTGGTTGCTATCGATATTTACAATAGTTGCATTTGCACAATAAATTGAATAAAAGAAGCTGCCCGAAACTGCAATGGGAAAACTGTTATTTTGAACCAGATTATTTTTAATATTTGCGACGGCTCCTGCTCCTGTATTTTGAATTGCGGAAAATCCGCCTGCAAGCGCACCTCCATTTTGAATTTTATTATTGCTGATCGAAATAGTATTTGAGTTTGCTGTTGAGCCAATCCCATTTTCTATGGCCAGAGCGCCGCCGTTTCCTCCTTTAATAGATAAATTATTACTGTTGATAGATATATTAGCACTTGTGCCCTGCTGGCAATAAATGCCTCTTAAAAAAGCCGGGTGAATGATGCCATTTCCATCATTATTATCAACTGTGTTATAGGAGACATTAAGATTCCATTGCTGGTTGGCTCTTATACCCGCAGCCTGATTGGTAGCAGAAGCTGCTCCTCCAAAATTCAATATAACATTCCCTGTTATTGCTGAAGAACCTCCTATGTCATTTCCTATATCGCCCAAAGTGAATGGAGAGGATGCTGCAAAACCGCTTAACCCGATACCTGTATTACAATTCTGAATTGTATTTCCATAAAATTTATTATTGGAGTTGGTACCTGTTGATCCTACAGGGGTCAATATTGTAGTTGCGGCAGTAGCGGTACTATTTCCCATATAAATCCCGATAGAACCATCCTGCATAGGTGCTGTTCCTGCAGCATTATTAATTCGGTTAAGTGTAATGTTGCAGTTCTTTATTATATTATTTTGTGCTCCATCTGAAGCGCTGGATTTATATAATGCAAAACCGTATTCCATTGTTGATGGGTTGGAAGTATTCGCCGGATTTTCAACAAGGTCTAAACCATCAATGGTTACGTAGTCCGAACCAATCAGTCTCCACATACCATCCTGTATAGCAGTAGCGGGTGTTCCGGTTCCGCCGGTATAGGAAAATATCTTAGGGTTATTGCCTGTTCCGCTTTTTTGAAAAACAATAGGATTAGAAGTAGTGCCGGTAGCAGTGAGTGAAATGACGCTATTCAATGTTTCTGTATAACCTGCAGTAATATTAAATATAACGCCATCTGCACCTACCCCTTGAATATTAACATCTGTCACGGCAGCAGTAATTGTTGGATAATCGCCTGGTATATTTTTTACTCCTATTAGTTGAGCAGATAAAAACAATGGCATTCCAAACATCCCTGTGATGATTATAGATAATTTCTGCATATAGATAATTAATATTTGCAATATTACTCTTTCAGCAATTAAATACAAAATAATCAGTCCATGGTTTTCCGTAGATATTGATGTCTCATCAAGCCCAAGCAGTGTTTGCAATCTGGGTTCTTCTGATTATGATATAACGCAGGAGTCTGGAAATGCCGTAACATTTCTTCGCCGCTGTTGGTGTTTCTGTTATTTGCCGTAAGCAAGTCCAATAAACCGCGAACGCAGGTGCAGGTTTTCACGGGAGCTCACCTGGATTCCAGCGCAAATAATAACAAGCCCAGACCAAGTAGCATTATTTGTATCGTAATTGTTTAGCGTTGAATCGCTACTGAAAATACCGGCAATGAGGTACAAATTGCAGTTGTGTAAAACTGCGCCAAGCTATACGATGTTTTCATAATGACAATTCAGGGTGCCGTTGGTCGGAGACCAAATGGCGGCGCTCACGGAGGACAAAGTGCTCTTACGGAATTTTATAGAACATTCGCTCATTGTGCAAGCGTTCTCAGCCATTCATGTTGTTCATTTTTTTTTGCGTTGGTCAGACGGGACGTCAGATCAGTTTTCATTCGTGGTCGTGTATAAATTTTTTGTAATGGTCAGACGGAGACCGTCAGACCAGCTTTCATTCGTGTTTGTTGAAACTATCCGGTGCTACCTGAAATTTCTTCAACCCCTAAATACTTTCTCCTGTTTGTCTTTTTTTCTTTGCAATAATACATATGTTGGTATTGATGTTTTCATCGGGACGTTCAAGTTTTTGCACTTTGGGTTCTTCTCTTTATGATGTAATGAGACCACGCAGGAGTGGGAAATGTTCTAACATTTCTGGACTATCCCTGCATCCACGCCCAAATCAACCGCTACAACTAATCAATTTGTAGTAGAAAGCGATAAAATCCTGTTAAACGCTTTTTTGTTTTGGTTTAAACAATTAGTTTTATAAAAAATAATCACATGAAACGAATATTCATAACAGTATTGGCCATAACCGCATTTACAATTGCCAGTGCACAGACGACAGCAACTGATCCTGCACAGCCTGTTCTTTCTAAAGAAGCGAAAGAAAAAATCAAAGAGGAAAAAGCTAAAACCAAAGCAAAGCAGGAAGAAGA
This sequence comes from Ferruginibacter sp., assembly GCA_040003235.1. Lineage (GTDB taxonomy): Bacteria > Bacteroidota > Bacteroidia > Chitinophagales > Chitinophagaceae > Ferruginibacter. The sequence continues at coordinate 21,502 of JBDUCW010000066.1, forward strand.
TTTAACCGCAGCATTAAAAGAAACCGGTTTAACAGAAGACCAGACCAAACAGGTAAGAGATGCGCTTGCAGAAGCTACCCTGAAAAGCAATGATCTGAAAAGTAAAACAGGAATGGATGACGCTGCGAAGGAAACTGAAAAACAAAAGATCAACCAGGATAAGAATGCCAAAATAAAAGAGATCATGGGCAAAGAAAAATACAGCCTCTGGAATTCGATCCGGAAAAAACAAAAGGAAGTGGTAAAGCCCGCTGAACCTGTAGTTCCGGTTACAAAACCAACAGGCAATCACTAAAAAATAATTATTGAAAATTTAAAAGCCAATACAATTGTATTGGCTTTTATCATTGAATGATGTTCCTCCGGTTAGATTTCAAGTCGTTCCAGTACCAGCATTGTTTCCATTAATTTGTTCCAGGCCACCTGCCATTCATCCTTTGCCTGGTAAAGTTTTCCGTGATCGTAGTCTGAAAGGGAATTGGTTCTCATATACTCTTCAAGCTTAAGAAGTGCTTCGGTATTGAGATCTTCGAGTTTTGTTTTATGATCCATAGTTTTATGATTTGAATGAATAAAATTAGTAAGTCAGGGAGCTTTACTTTTTTTCGTTTTAACAGCATCAATATATCCATCAAATGTAATGGCCTGTTTATTCAGCGGAATGATACTGAGTGATGCAGTTCCGTTATCGAAAATTGTAAGTGAGAATTCCTGCACCGTATTGACATCTTTTAGTTTGATCGCTACATCCCATCCTGATTTTTTCCCTGCTGTTACCGTATAATCAAATGAAGTTGAAGTGAATTTAATTCCACCTTCAGAAGGATCTACAGGTGCGGTATAAGCTCTTCCGAAATAAGGGAGATAGGCTACAATTTTATCTTTGGTGATGGTAAGATCGTAACCGTATGATAATTGCCTTGATCCTCCAGTTGAAGGATAAGCAGTCTGTGCGTTGAATATGTAAGATTGAGAATCAACCAGTTTTTTTATATCGCGCTGTTGCGCCTGTGTTGCCTGAAAAAAAGCTGTAAAAAAAATAAATGCCGATACAGCTTTGCAATAATACTTCATTCTGCTTTCTTTAAATACAGTGTGCAAATAGCTAAAATCGTTCCATAATGCTTTTGATAATATAAAAAACCAAATCCTCCGCAAGCGCTTATTCATGGTACTTTTCAAATGACCGGTTTGATTGATCGGAGCATTTTTTTTAGTAGTGCAATTATTCAGAGCCGCCATTCATATAAAAATCTCTATATGATTCTATAGTGTCCATTATCTTTAAATCCTAACAGGGCTTATGCAGCACATCGAATTTTTCCATACCGCACATTTTGAAAAGAATTATCACCGTGTAAAGCCCCCGGCTGCGCTTAATCATTTTATCGATTTTTTTTGGGAAACTGATTTTGATGAACTCTGGAAAGAATACCCCGACGGTTTTTCGGATGCACTTTTTCCAAACATCGGTTATACGTATCTCATCAACATGGGAACTCCTTTTATTATGGAAGTGGATGAACAGAAATTTGAAATGAAAACGGACGGGTTTCTGCCAAGGCATAAAGCAATCGAATGTTATCATCGTGCAGGCAATAAATTATTCGGCATTAAATTCAGGATATCGCCGGTACTTTTTGAAAAACGAATCAACTTTTCTGAATACCGTGAATTTATTTTTCCATTAACTTACCTGGCAGATCCTTCCGTGATCGTCAGCATAAAAAAAGCTGCTTCCTTTGCTGAACGTGTTGAAATTGCCGGAACTTATTTTTCAGGGATCGTGCAGAAATATGAAGGGAGTACGCAGGCAATAAATATCGTGACAGGCATCCTGGAACATTGTTATACCAACAATGATTTTACAAGCAGTATAGAAAGTTTTGCAGCAACCTACAAAATCAGCACCCGCACATTGCAGCGGCATTTTGAAAAGACCACCAGCATCAGCAGTAAACAGGCTTTGCAGATCATGCGGGTAAGAAAGGCTGTTCAGCATCTTGCATCCAGTCCGGCAGATTTTCATTTTTCAAAATATGGTTATTATGACCACAGCCACTTTTATAAACACCTGAAAATGTTCCTGCATAAAAACACATTGCAGAATTTAAAACCGCATTTGAAATTATTAGAAAAACTCAGGTAAACCTCAACGTTTCAATCGTGAAGTCGTTTAAGTCGTTTAAGGTTATTAGAAGCTTAAACCTTTAAACCTTTAAACCCATAAACCTTTAAACCATTAGTTCCCCGCCCTTTGCCTTTCTTCTTCTGAACCTGTGCTTCTTCTTCTTGCAGCCTTGATACTGGTCTTACCGAAACGATAAGTGAAGCTGATGGTAGCAATACGGCTTTCCCGGGTAGCATGCCAGTATTCAATATAATTGTTGTAAGTAATTGTTCCCTGCGGGAGATTGGTCCAGAAAATATCCGTAATATTAAACCGTACCGTTCCTTTGTTTTTAAGTACCTGTTTCTGTCCGCCCACTGATACTCCCCATTGCGGTTTGGATACCATGAAACCATACTGGCTGCCGGAATTATAAATACCGTTC
>JBDUCW010000067.1:0-23940 GCA_040003235.1 Ferruginibacter sp.
GCCGCATATCTCCTGCAGTAAATATTTTATTGATATTGGTCTGATAGCTTTTATCGGTAGCCCTCACATTTCCTCTTTCATCCAGGTCAATGCCAAGTTGACTGAGTAAACCCTTATGTTGCGGATGCACAAAACCCATTGCAAGCAATGCAAGCTCGCAGGGTATTTCCCGCTCTGTTCCTGCAATTTCAACAAAATGTGCAGGCTTATTTTGTTCAGTGATCTTCCATTCAAGGTCAACAATACTTAAAGCGCGAAGCTGGTTCTTCTCATCACAAAGAAAAGCCTTGGTGGCTACGGCCCAATGCCTGTCAGCGCCTTCTTCATGAGAAGAAGTAATTTTTAAAGTCATTGGATAAGTAGGCCATGGCATCAGCATATTACGGTTTTCAGGAGGTTTGGGAAGTAATTCAAATTGCGTAACCGATTTTGCTGATTGCCTGTTGGAAGTTCCCACACAATCGCTTCCTGTATCTCCACCACCGATTACAATTACATTTTTTCCGGCGGCAGTTATATCATCGGTTTCAAAACCAATATTCTGCACTCTTTTATTTTGCTGCTTTAAAAAATCCATCGCAAAGTGAACTCCGTCTGATGCTCTTCCCGGAACAGGAAGATCTCTGGGTATCGTAGCGCCTCCAGCCAATACAATTGCATTATATTCTCTGAGCAGATCGTCAATACTTACATTCACGCCGACCTCTGCATTGCATCTGAAAATAATTCCCTCTTCTTCCAGCAATTGGATCCTTCTTTCCACCACCCATTTTTCCAGTTTGAAATCAGGAATGCCATACCGCAATAAGCCACCCGGAAAATCATCTCTTTCAAAAACAGTTACGAGATGGCCCGCATAATTTAACTGAGCCGCAGCTGCAAGGCCTGCAGGCCCGCTTCCAACAACTGCCACTTTTTTTCCGGTGCGGAGATTGGGCCGGTGTGCCGTAACAAAACCTTTATCAAAAGCAATTTCAATAATGTGCTTTTCTATTTCTTCAATCGTAATTGCAGGTTGATTGATGCCCAGCACACAGGCACTCTCGCAGGGAGCAGGACAAATACGTCCGGTAAATTCAGGAAAATTATTGGTCGAGATCAAAATGTCGTATGCTTCCTTCCACTGCTTATTATAAACTGCATCATTGAATTCAGGAATAATATTTCCAAGCGGGCAACCTTCATGACAAAAAGGAACGCCACAATCCATGCAGCGGCCGCTTTGTTTATTCAATTGCTCTTCTGTATACCGGTTCACAAATTCATTATAGTCATGAAGCCTTTCATTCACCGGTCTTTTAGACGGAAGTTCTCTTGAAAATTCTATAAATCCTGTTGCCTTACCCATTTTCTAAATGGTTTAAATAATGAATGATTGTATTCTTTGGTCCCGGCTGTTGAATTACTTTTCAGCTGCATCGGCGTCGCACTCTTGTACTGCATGAATCTGATTCAGCATTTTTATTTTTTGCAAACAGCAATGCGATATCATTTGTGTCAGTAACATGTTTTTTATTTTTCTGCTTCCACTTTTTCTTTTTTTTCTTTGAGCACTTTTTTATAATCCTTTGGAAACACTTTTATAAAATGCTGCAACTGATTTTCAAAATCATCCAGTACAAATTTTGCCACCGTACTTGCTGTGTAAATAAAATGCTGACCGATCATGTGCTGCAGTTCCTGAATATCTTCTTCTTCAATTAGATCGAGATCTACCATTTCTTTATTACAATTGCCTGCAAAATTTCCATTTACATCATAAACGAATGCAATGCCACCGCTCATGCCAGCAGCAAAATTTCTACCGGTATTACCAAGTACGATCACGCGCCCACCAGTCATGTATTCACAGCCGTGATCACCAATACTTTCCACTACCACACTGGCTCCTGAATTCCGCACTGCGAAACGTTCTCCGGCCTTTCCCCTGATAAAAGCCTGCCCCGAAGTTGCACCATACAATGCAACATTTCCAATGATGCTGTTCTCCTCCGGAACATAAGTAGCATTCTTTGGCGGATAGATAATTAGCCTGGCACCACTCAAACCTTTCCCAAAATAATCATTGGCATCGCCTTCCAATTCCAGCGTAACTCCTTTAGTATTGAAGGCACCAAAACTTTGTCCCGCCGTTCCGGTAAAATTAAAATGAATGGTATCATCAGGTAACCCTGCCGCTTTATATTTTTTTGTGATCTCGTTCGATAATATTGTTCCAACCGTACGGTCCGTATTTTTTATATCAAATGACGCATTGACTTTTTGATAATGATCAATAGCAGGTTGTGCCGCCAACAGCAGCTTCCAGTCAAGCACTTCATCCAGACCATGATCCTGTGATTCGCAATTATATAGAGGCGTATACATTGATTCCGGTTCTTTAAAAAGGATCGGCGACAGATCGAGTTTACTGTGCTTCCAGTGTTTTATATTTTCTTTTGTAATTAAATTATCAACCTGTCCAATCATTTCATTCACCGTTCTGTACCCAAGTTCAGCCATAATTTCTCTCAATTCCTGTACAATGAATCTGAAAAAATTCACTATATGATCGGGATCTCCGGTAAAACGTTTTCTTAACTCAGGATCTTGGGTTGCAACGCCAACAGGACACGTATTCAGATGACATTTACGCATCATAATGCAACCCTCAACAATCAATGCAGCTGTTGCCACGCCCCATTCTTCAGCGCCTAACAATGCAGCAATGGCGATATCACGACCCGTCTTCATCTGACCATCGGCCTGCACAATAACGCGTCCGCGTAATTTATTTTTTACCAGGGTCTGGTGTGTTTCTGCTAAACCAAGTTCCCATGGCAACCCTGCATGTTTAATGGAAGAGATCGGCGAAGCACCGGTACCACCATCATGCCCGGATATCAATACTACATCCGCTTTCGCTTTTACAACACCGGCTGCAATCGTTCCAACACCTGCTTTACTTACGAGTTTTACATTAATCCTTGCAGCACGGTTTGCATTTTTCAGATCAAAGATCAATTGCGCCAGATCTTCTATTGAATAAATATCATGATGGGGTGGAGGAGAGATCAATCCAACTCCCGGTGTCGCGTGCCTGACTCTTCCGATCCATTCATCAACTTTGTGACCGGGCAATTGTCCGCCTTCACCGGGCTTTGCACCCTGCGCCATTTTTATCTGCAGTTCATCCGCCTCTGTAAGATATAAACTGGTAACCCCGAAACGTGCACTAGCCACCTGTTTGATGGCACTCCGCATTGAATCACTATTGGGAAGTGGTGTATATCTTTTTTCGTCTTCACCTCCTTCACCGGTATTGCTTTTACCTCCAAGACGATTCATTGCCACAGCCAACGTTGTATGTGCTTCCCATGAAATAGAACCAAAGCTCATGGCACCCGTAGCAAATCTTTTATAAATATTTTCTGCAGGTTCCACTTCATCAATGGAAATACTTTTATGAACAGGCCTGAATTCAAACATGCTTCTTAACGTACATGCTTTTTCACTCTGATCATTTACAAGCTTCGAATATTTTTTAAATGTTTCATAGTCATTCATTTTTGTTGAATGCTGCAACAGATGTATTGTCTGTGGATTGAATAAATGAAATTCACCTTTACGTTTCCATTGATAAATACCGCCAGCGGGTAAACGTTCAGCAATACTGCTTTTTTTGCTGAATGCGAGATAATGCTTTGCCAGCGCCTCTTTGGCAATCTCATCAAGACCAATGCCTTGAATGCGTGAAGTAGCACCTGTAAAATATTTATCTACTACTTCTTTATTCAATCCAAGTATTTCCATGATCTGCGCCCCCTGGTAACTTTGTAATGTGGAGATACCCATCTTGGAAAATACCTTAAGCAAACCATCATTGATCGCTTTGATATAATTGCTGCGCAATTTTTCCCAGTCTTCATTACTTTGCAACGATCCGTTCGCTTTCATATTCCGGATGCTGGCCATTGCGAGATATGGGTTCACAGCAGTTGCACCAAATGCGATCAGGCATGCAAAATGGTGCACTTCCCAAACATCACCGGCTTCCATTACAATTCCAACCTGTCCGCGCAAACCTTTTCTGATCAGATGATGATGCACTGCAGCAACTGCAAGCAGAGACGGAATGGATGCATGATCGCTGTCAACAGCTCTGTCACACAATACCAGCACTTCATAACCGTCATGCACAGCGTCTTCCGCGTAGCGGCACAAACGCTCAATTCCTTTTTGTAATGATCCCGGTTTCCCATCCGCACGGAAATAAGTCTGTAATGTTTTTGCCTGGAAGATACCGGTATCAATGCTTCTTATTTTTTCCAGTTCTTTACTGGTAAGTATCGGTTGCTTTAAAGCAACGGTATGACAATGCGTTGGTAATTCATCCAGCAGATTACCATTGTTACCAACAAAGGTTGCAAGACTCATTACCATTTTTTCACGGATGGGATCGATAGGAGGATTGGTAACCTGCGCAAACAATTGTTTGAAATAAGAACTTAAATGTTGCGGCTGATCACTCAACACGGCCAATGGAATATCAGTTCCCATGGAACCGATTGGTTCTTTTGCATCCAGTGCCATTGGTTTGATAATGGAATTGATGTCTTCAGAACTATAACCAAATACTTTATGATATTTTGAAATTGAAAGGTCTGAAAGGTGCGTAAATGCTACTCTTGGTTCATCCAACTCTTCCAGTCTTATTTTATATTGATTGAGCCAGTCGCCATAAGGTTTTTGTGAACAGATATTATTTTTTAATTCATCATCACTGATGATGCGCCCCTGTTCCATATCTACGACGAACATTTTGCCGGGCTGCAATCTTCCTTTTTCTTTTATTAATACCGGATCGATGGGAAGTACGCCTGTTTCAGAAGCCATGATCACACGGTTATCGTGTGTAACACAATAGCGCGACGGACGTAAGCCATTTCTGTCAAGTGTTGCACCGATTATTTTTCCATCTGTAAATGAAATGGAAGCAGGCCCATCCCAGGGTTCCATCATTGATCCATGAAATTCATAAAATGCTTTTTTTATTGCATCCATATCATCATTGCCATCCCATGCTTCCGGTATCAGCATCATCATAACATGCGGTAAACTGCGGCCACATAATGTCAGCAATTCGATCATGTTATCAAGACATGCAGAATCGGATTGATTACCGGTAATGATCGGCAGCAGCATTTCCATTTCTTCTTTGGAAAAAAAAACTGAATGAAATCCGTGCTCACCGGTCTTTAACCAGTTCAGATTTCCCTGCAGCGTGTTGATCTCACCGTTATGAGCAATAAACCGGAATGGTTGTGCAAGTTTCCAGGAAGGAAAAGTATTGGTAGCAAAACGTGAATGCACAAGTCCGAATGCACTGATCATTTTTTTATTACTCAGATCAGGAAAATAATTTCTGACCTGGCCGCTTGTCAACTGTCCTTTGTAAACAATTGTTTTATAAGAAAGTGAAGCAATATAAAAACCGATCGTATCTTTTTTTACTGTGCTGTTAATGGTATGCGTTGCATAATTACGGAGAATAAAAAGTTTTCTTTCAAAATCATCAGCGTAATTGATATGATCAGGGCATGCCACGAAAACCTGTTCCATCTGGGGTTCTACGCTTAATGCTGTCAGGCCGATATCTTCTGTATTCACAGGAACTTTCCGGTAAACCAGAATTTCCAATCCGAGTTTTTCTGCAGCAGTATTAAAAATTTCACGGCATTGTTCACGCAGACGGATTTCTTTTGGGAAAAAAATGACACCTGTTCCGTATTTACCAAAAGCAGGAAGATGAATACCAAGCTTGCGGCATTCATCAAAGAAAAATTCATGTGGCGTTTGAATCATGATGCCCGCACCATCGCCACTATTATTTTCACAACCGCATGCACCACGGTGCTCCATATTTTCCAATACGGTCAATGCATCGCTGATGTGCTGATGCGATTTTTCTCCTTTAATGTGCGCAACAAAGCCGATGCCGCATGCATCGTGTTCAAACTTTGGATCGTATAAGCCTTTGGTTGCAGTCATGTTTGTTGTTTTAGGTCTGACGTCTCGTCTGACCTTTTTGGAATGATGGTCAGAGGGAACGTCAGACCATCATTCCAAAAAGATTATCATCCTTTTTCAGTTCAGTAAAATTGATATGATAGGCATTCAGATTTTTCAGTAATACTTTATAATCATCTTTCGATTGTAATTCTATACCAACCAATGCAGGACCGGTTTCTTTATTGTGCTTCTGCATGTATTCAAATCTCGTGATATCATCATGCGGTCCCAATACGTGATTTACAAATTCTTTTAAGGCGCCCGGACGTTGCGCAAAGCGGATTAAAAAATAATGTTTCAATCCTTCGTATTGCAGACTGCGTTCCTTTATTTCCTGCATGCGGTCAATATCATTGTTACTGCCGCTGATAATACAAACAATATTTTTTCCTTTGATGGCCTCTTTATAGTCATCCAGCGCAGCAATGCTTAAAGCACCCGCCGGCTCTACAACGATCGCATCTTCATTATATAATTTTAAAATAGCTGAACAAACTTTTCCTTCGTTGACGAGATGCATGTCATCCAGCACATCTTTACAAATGGGAAATGTGATTTCTCCGACTCTTTTAACGGCAGCACCGTCAACAAAGCGTTCAATATTATCTAACGTAACCGGATGACCTGCTTTCAAAGCTTCCAGCATAGAAGGCGCACCTTCCGGTTCAAGCCCTATAATTTTTGTTTTAGGAGAAAAAGTTTTAAAATATGATCCTACACCCGCGCATAAACCGCCACCACCAATTGGAATGAATATAAAGTCGATATCAGTTTGATCTTCTAAAATTTCTACGCCAACTGTTGACTGCCCTTCAATAATTCTGATGTCATCGAAAGGAGGGATGAAAGTCATCGCATTTTCTTCAGTATATATTTTTGCTGCGACCGCGCAATCATCGAAAGTGTCTCCGATCAATTGTATTTCTATAAAGTCTTCACCAAACATTTTGGTCTGATGAATTTTTTGATTGGGTGTGATCATGGGCATAAACACCACGCCTTTGACATTTAGTTTTTTACAACTGTATGCGAATCCCTGGGCATGATTGCCTGCACTTGCACAAACAACGCCATGCGATAATTGATCTGCATTTAAACTGCTCATCATATTATATGCACCACGCAATTTGTAACTGCGTACGACCTGCAGATCTTCTCTTTTTAAAAAAATATTACATTGATATTTCTTTGAAAGATTAGAATTGAAAGTAAGCGGCGTTCTGTTCACCACTTTTTTCAAACGATCAACCGCAGACTGAAAGTTAAGATTTGATATGTTGTTTGTAACAGTATTCATTTTAATGTTTGATGACTTAGACGGTTTAGAAAGTTTAGGGGGATACTAAAACTTCTAATCTTTCTAAACCTTTCTAAACTGCTTAAGCTATTGCTTCTGCTTTTTGATTTTCCGGACGTAATGAACGAACTGTTTTTCCAGCCTGCCATAATTCGCTGTCGTGTAATTCTTTCAATTCAACTTCTAATTTTTCGCGGTAGTCAGGTTGTGAGTTTGAATCGATAGACCGTTGTGATTCTTTTCCTGTTTCAACACTATTATACAAGTCATTGAACACAGGTAGTGTTGCATCTCTGAATTTTTTCCACCAATCCAATGCGCCACGTTGTGCAGTGGTACTGCAGTTTCCATACATCCAGTCCATTCCGTTTTCAGCAACTAACGGCATAAGCGACTGCGTTAATTCCTCAACCGTTTCGTTAAATGCTTCGGAAGGAGAGTGGCCTCTTTCGCGCAGTACCTGGTATTGTGCTGCGAAGATGCCTTGTATGGCGCCCATCAATGTGCCGCGTTCACCGGTAAGATCTGAATACACTTCTTTACGGAAATCTGTTTCAAATAAATACCCACTTCCAACGGCGATGCCCAGTGCAATTACTCTTTCAAATGCTTTGCCTGTTGCATCCTGGAAAATTGCATAACTGCTGTTCAATCCGCGACCTTGTAAAAACATTCTGCGCAATGATGTGCCGCTTCCTTTTGGTGCAACTAAAAATACATCCACATCTTTCGGGGGAATGATGCCGGTCTGTTCATTGAACGTAATTCCGAATCCATGAGAAAAATATAATGCTTTCCCGGGCGTTAAATGTTTTTGTACAGTCGGCCACAATGCGATCTGCGCCGCATCACTTAATAAGTAACAAATGATTGTTCCTCTTTCCAATGCTTCTTCAATTTCGAACAATGTTTCGCCGGGAACAAATCCATCACGGACTGCTTTATCCCATGTTTTTGAATTTTTGCGCTGGCCAACAATCACGTTGATGCCATTGTCTTTTTGATTGAGTGCCTGACCCGGGCCCTGAACGCCATAACCGATTACAGCTACTGTTTCATTTTTCAAAACTTCCTGTGCTTTTTCCAAAGGAAATTCTTCACGTGTTACCACGTTTTCTAAAGTGCCGCCGAAATTTAATTGTGCCATCTTTGTTTTTATTTTGCTAAGAGTTTGAAAGAGAAAAGGAGAAAAATTCTAATGCCTGTTTTCTTTTTTATCTTAACTGGTTTATAATTATTATTTTTTTGAAATTTTGTATATTGCTATTGCTAATGCTCTTTCTCTCTTTTGAACTCTTAGCCCTACATTGTAAATATCTCTTCTCCTTGATTTAAAAATTCATTTTCCACCACTTCATTTCCCGGCGCTGCATTTTCGTATTCTTTAAGCTTTTCATGAAAACCGCTACTGGCCTTTATTACAGCAACCCTTGCACTGCGGACAAATTCAATTAAGCCGTACGGTTCAAGAAATTTCACGAGCCTGTCTGTTTCATCCCGGTGGCCTGTCGTTTCAAAAATGGTGTAATCTTTTCTGATCGTCACTGCTCTTGCACCATATTCTCTGAGCAGTCTTTCTACTTTTACTTTTTCTGCGATCTCATCCGTCGGTACTTTGTACAAAGCCATTTCCTGCCACACAATTTCATCATCGGTATTAAAGAATGCTTTTAAAACATCTACCTGCTTTTCTATCTGCCTGCAGAGTTTGCGCACAACATCAACCGTTTCATTGATCACAATCGTGAAGCGGTGAACACTTTCAACTTCAGTGGGTGATGTGTTCAGACTTTCTACGTTTATTTTTCTGCGTGAGAAAATAATCGCAATGCGGTTGAGCAATCCGATTTGATTTTCTGTGTAGACTGTTATGGTATATTCTTGTTTGTTCATACTATTTTTTTTTTTGCTAAGAGTTTAAAAGAGAGAAAGAGATTATGCTTATTCTCTTTAACTCCTTTTCTCATTTATTCTCTTAGAATAATCGTATCTCACTCACGCTACATCCCTGCGGTACCATCGGAAATACATTGTTTTCTTTTCCCACCATCACCTCCAGTAAATAAGGTCCATTGTGATCGAGCATCGTTTTTAATGCTGATTTTAATAAAGCCCGCTGATCAACTTTTTTTCCTGCGATCCTGTAACCAGCAGCAACAGCAACAAAATCGGGACTCTGGATATTGGTAAATGAATATCTTTTTTCATGAAATAATTCCTGCCACTGACGAACCATCCCCAGGAACTGATTGTTGAGAATTAATATTTTTACATTGACATTACTCTGCATGATCGTGCCCAATTCCTGAATCGTCATCTGAATACCACCATCACCAATTACTGCAACAACCGTTTTATCAGGCGCTCCGAACTTTGCACCGATTGCTGCAGGTAATGCATAACCCATTGTGCCCAATCCGCCACTGGTGATATTGCTCTTGCTCTGATTATATTTTGCATAACGGCAAGCCACCATCTGGTGCTGACCAACATCTGTAACAATAATGGCATCGCCGTTTGTCAATTCATTCAATGCTTCAATGACTTCCGCCATGCTTAGAATAGCTGTATCCGGATTTTTTTCCGGAACGATACAGGTTGCTTCTTCTTTGATTTTATATTCATTGAATTTCTGCAACCATTCGCTGTTATCTTTTTTATTGATCAATGCTGTGAGCATCGGTAATGTTTCTTTGCAATCGCCCCATACAGGAACAGTAGTCTTTACATTTTTATCTATTTCCGAAGGATCAATATCAAGATGAATGATTTTTGCCTGCTTTGCATATTTGTCCAGGCGTCCAGTCACGCGATCATCGAAACGCATACCGATCGCTATCAATACATCGCATTCATTTGTCAAAACATTGGGGCCATAATTTCCATGCATACCCAACATACCAACACCTAATGGATGATCAGTCGGAATGGCGCTCATGCCCATAATTGTCCACGCCGCAGGAAGATTTCCTTTTTCGATAAAACTGGTAAATTCTTTTTCTGCTTTACCAAGAATAACACCCTGACCAAAAATCACGAAAGGTTTTTTTGCTTCATTGATTAACTTCGCCGCTTCTTCAACAAAAGATTTTCTGATGATAGGTTTGGGCCTGTAACTTCTGATGTGTTCGCATTTTGTGTAACCCTTATAATCGAATTTTTGTAACTGCGCATTTTTAGTGATGTCAATCAGAACTGGTCCAGGTCTTCCGCTTCCGGCAATGTAAAATGCTTTGGCTAATACAGAGGGAATTTCAGTTGCATCCGTTACTTGGTAATTCCATTTGGTAACAGGCGTTGTAATATTGATCACGTCTGTTTCCTGGAACGCATCCGTACCTAATAAATGTGCGAACACCTGCCCTGTGATACAAACCAACGGCGTTGAATCAATCATTGCATCAGCAAGTCCGGTTACTAAATTTGTTGCACCTGGGCCGCTTGTAGCAAACACAACACCCGTTTTTCCACTTGCTCTTGCAAAACCCTGCGCAGCGTGTATTGCACCTTGTTCATGGCGGACAAGAATATGATTTAATTTTTCCTCGTAGTCATACAATGCATCATAGATCGGCATAATTGCACCGCCCGGGTAACCAAAAATAATATCAGCACCTTCGGCGATGAAGGCCTCGAGGACAGCAACTGACCCGGACACGGACATTCCGCCCCCGTCCCCTGAAGTGGAGTTATTCGGAGATACTACCTTCTCTTCAATTTGTTTTTCTTTTATAGTCGCTAATGTTTCCATTGTTTGATAATTTAAAAGCACATCAAAAAATCAGAGTTCAAACTCCCCTTCAGGGGATGGGGCTAGGCTTCATCCGTCACACAACCCTCGCTTGCATCCTTCACACACATCGCGTATTTATATAAAATTCCTTTAGTCGCTTTTAATTTTGGTTGCTGCCATTTGCTTTTTCTTTCAGCAATAATCTTAGCGTCAACTTTTAAATTGATTGTATTGTTGATGGCATCCAATTCAATGATATCATCATCATTTACCAAACCAATCAGACCACCTTCAAATGCCTCGGGAGTAATATGACCAACTACAAATCCATGTGTGCCACCACTGAATCTTCCATCAGTGATCAATGCAATTGATTTTCCTAAACCTGCGCCAATCAGGGCAGATGTAGGTTTCAGCATTTCCGGCATGCCGGGTGCGCCTTTAGGTCCAACGTTTCTGATCACTACAACATCACCTGGTTTTATTCTTCCCGTATTGATCCCTTTGATCAATTCAAACTCGCCATCAAATACTCTTGCAGGTCCAACAAATTTTTCACCTTCCTTACCACTGATCTTTGCAACAGATCCTTTTGATGCGAGATTACCATACAATATTTGTAAATGGCCGGTTGCTTTTATCGGATCACTTAAAGGATGAATAATTTTCTGTGTATCAAAATCCAGATCAGGGACATCTGCTAAATTTTCAGCAATTGTTTTTCCGGTCACGGTCAAACAATCACCGTGAAGCAGACCTTCTTTCAATAAATATTTCATTACAGAAGGAACACCACCATGTTGATGCAGATCCTGCATTAAATATTTTCCGCTTGGTTTAAAATCTGCAAGCACCGGAATTTTATTACTGATGTTTTGAAAATCATCCTGCGTTAACGGCACATCAACAGATTTTGCCATAGCAATCAAATGCAATACTGCATTGGTGCTTCCGCCGAGTACCATGATGACTGTAATTGCATTTTCAAATGCTTTACCTGTCATGATATCAGATGGCTTAATATCTCTTTCTAACAATAAACGGATTGCTTTTCCTGCTGCCAGACATTCTTTTTGTTTGTCTTCGCTCAATGCCGGATTGGAAGAAGAGTAGGGAAGGCTCATGCCCAATGCTTCGATCGCGCTTGCCATTGTATTGGCTGTATACATGCCACCGCAGGCGCCAGCACCCGGACATGAATGTTTAATGATCTCTTTGAAATCTTTTTCATCGAGTTGTCCAGCCATCTTTTTTCCCAATGCTTCAAATGCAGAAATGATATTGAGGTCTTCACCTTTATAACGACCGGGTGCAATCGTGCCTCCGTAAACCATGATCGCCGGACGATTCAATCTTCCCATGGCCATGATACTTCCGGGCATATTTTTATCGCAGCCAGGCAATGCGATCACGCCATCATAATATTGAGCGCCGCAAACCGCTTCGATGCTGTCGGCAATTATATCGCGGCTCACCAAACTGTATCGCATACCGTCAGTTCCATTGCTGATCCCATCACTTACGCCGATTGTATTAAATATCAAACCGATCAGATCATTATCCCAAACACCTTGCTTTACTATTTTCGCAAGATCATTCAAATGCATATTGCAGGTGTTGCCATCATAGCCCATGCTCACAATTCCCACCTGTGCTTTTTTCAGATCATCTTCTGTTAAGCCAATGCCGTACAGCATCGCCTGCGCAGCCGGTTGTGTTTCGTCCTGCGTAATTGTTTTGGAATACTTATTTAATTCAATGCCCCCATCCCTTGAAGGGGAGTTATTCGAAACACTTTTATTTGTTTGATCAGTCATCAGTTTGTTAGAATTTGATTATGTAGTTCGTGCTCCCCTTTAGGGGTTGGGGGTTGCTCCATCACCTTATTCCTGTATGCCTGTTGAATTGTATAACTCAATGTATCTTCCCATTTTTTTGTAAAGGCAACATTGTCCAACGATTCAAGTGCAACAACTTCTGCTGCAGTACCGCAAAAAAATCCTGCATCGGCGCCTTGCATTTCTGCAGGTGTAAATAGTGTTTCCACAACAGGAATATGCAGTTCATTGCATATTTCAATAACTGTTGCTCTGGTGATGCCAGGCAAAATATTTCCTTTGGAAGGAGTATAGATAACACCATCCTGTTCAAAAAAGATATTGGCGCCAGAACTTTCTGCAACATGACCATCACTGTCCAATACCAATGCTTCATCAAAGCCATTATCCTTCGCTTCCTGGCAGGCAAGAATAGAATTTACATAATGCCCACTCACTTTCGCTTCTACATGAAATGCGTTGGCATTTGGTCTGCAGTAAGAAGAAGTCATGATGCGCATTTTGTTGCTCATATATCCGTTCGTCCATTCCCATGTTTCAATGGCGAGATAAGATTCTTTTCCTTTCGACAAAGCCATATTGGGCGAACACAAAACGATCGGCCTTACATAAGCATCCGTAAAATTGTTTTTCTCAAGTACTTGATAAGTAAGGTCAATCAATTCTTCTGTGGAATAAGTGAAAGGAATTTTCATCACCGCTGCAGAATTGCGCAGGCGATCATAATGTTCTTTTGCCTTGAATATTCTTGTACCGCCATTAACCGGATAAGAACGGATGCCTTCAAACACCGCATAGCCGTAATGCAGGCTCTGACTGTACAAATCAATCTTAGCATCAGTTGCTTTTACAAATTCGCCGTTGAAATATATTATTGTGTTACTATTAAAATACATTGTCTCTGTTTCTGTTTTGAGTGTTGAGTTTTGGGTGTTGATTTTTTTTAAGTTGTTGATTTTCATTTTTTACTTAAAGAAAAAGCAGATGTTATGTATTTACCCAACACTCAACACACAACATCCAACACAATCAAATGATCGTTGACTTCCGCAATTCAATATTTTCCTTATTCACGCCGCCTGTTACTTTGTTACTGATGTAATCGCAGATTAATTCACCAACGGTAGAGGTGAAATAGAAATTGACTGCATCAATATCCTTAGTGACGAATTTATTTTCCAAAGTCCATTCAACAGCCTTTCTAATTAGCATTGCTTCTTCATTTAAACCAAAATGTTCAAGCAACATCGCTGCTGATAAAATTGATCCGAGTGGATTGGCAATGTCTTTACCTGTTGCCTGGGGATAAGAGCCATGGATCGGTTCAAACAAAGCTGTTGTGTTTCCCACAGAAGCTGAAGGCAGTAACCCTAATGAACCACTGATCACACTTGCTTCATCACTGATGATGTCGCCAAACATATTTTCTGTAAGAATGACGTCAAACTGTTTTGGATTTAAAATGATCTGCATCGCCGCATTGTCTACAAATAAAAAATCAACTGTCACGTCTTTATATTGCAGTGCAATTTCCTGCACTACTTTTCTCCAGAGCCGTGAAGTTTCCAAAACATTTGCTTTATCAACCAACGTCAGTTTTTTTCTTCTTTGCTGCGCAGATTTAAAAGCAAGATGCGAAATGCGTTCTATTTCTTCTTTGGTATAAACACAATCGTCGGATGCCTGCGTTCCTTCAGCATTGATTGTTTTATTTCCGAAATAAATGCCGCCTGTCAATTCACGAAAAATTATAAAATCAACGCCTTCTATATTTTGTGTTTTTAATGGCGACATGTGATGCAGCGAAGGATAAGTTGTAACAGGACGGATATTTGCAAACAACTGCAATGCTTTTCTTAATCCCAGCAAACCCTGTTCAGGCCTTACTTTCGCAGTTGGATCATTATCATATTTCGGATGACCGATCGCGCCAAATAAAATCGCATCGCTGTCAAGGCACATATCAATGGTCTCTACGGGCAGTGGTGAACCGGTTTTATCAATTGCATCTGCGCCGAGCAAAGCATAATTAAAATTGAATTCATGGCCGAACTGACTGGCGATAGCATTTAATACTTTCACTGATTGTCTGGTTACTTCCGGACCGATACCGTCACCTTCTATTACTGTTATTTGTTTTTTCATTTTATTACACTGATTACCGGGATTACACGGAATAAGAAAAATATCTTTATAGCGTTGTTTCAAAAACTTCGATTTCTTTTTTAAGACTTAGTAAAAAATCAATATCATCATAGCCATTCAGTAAACATTCTTTTTTATAAGAATTAATAGGGAACAACTCTGCGTCTCCTGTTGCGTCAATAATTATTTTCTGTTGTTCAAGATTTACAGTAAGTGTTGATTCATTTCCCTGCTGAAATATTTTCTGTAAAAATTCATCACTCACGGTCACAGGTAACAGCCCGTTATTAAGTGCATTATTTTTAAAAATATCTGCAAAAAAACTACTCACCACTACTCTGAAACCACAATCCGCAATGGACCAGGCTGCATGTTCTCTTGAAGAACCACAACCAAAATTTTTACCGGCAACCAAAATTTCTCCGCTGAATTGCGGTTGATTTAAAGGAAATGAGACAACCGGTTTTGATTCATCATCATTTTCATATCGCCAGTCACGAAATAAATTTTTACCAAAACCATCTCTGGTTGTCGCTTTTAAAAAACGGGCAGGAATAATCTGATCGGTATCAACGTTTTCAATGTTGAGTGGAACAAACCTGCTGTGTATAATATTAATTGCTTTCATTGCTTTTTTTGTCCATAGACCATGGTCGATAGTCCATAGTAGTAGGGAACGCTTAATTTTAATTCTTAATTGTCGATTAAGTCCCTCACATCCGTAACAACTCCTGTAATCGCTGCCGCTGCTGCTGTCAACGGACTTGCGAGTAATGTTCTTGCGCCGGCTCCCTGTCTGCCTTCAAAATTTCTGTTGCTGGTACTGATACAATATTTCCCTGCAGGAATTTTGTCTTCGTTCATACCAAGACAGGCACTGCATCCCGGCTGACGTAATTGAAATCCTGCTGCTGCAAATATTTTATCAATGCCTTCATCAATTGCCTGTTGTTCTACCTGGCGGCTTCCCGGTACGATCCATACTTCTACATTATCTGCTTTCTGTTTTCCTTTTACAAAGTCTGCCACCAAACGCAGATCTTCAATGCGGCTGTTGGTACAACTGCCGATGAAAACATAATCCACTTTCTGTCCTTTGATCGCAATACCTGGTTGCAATCCCATATAATTCATTGCTTTCAGGAAAGATGCTTTTTCATTTTCAGCCATCATCTTATCTGAAGGAACCAGGTCACTAACGGCAATGCCCATTCCGGGATTGGTTCCATAGGTGATCATCGGTTCAACTGTCGATGCATCTATATTTATTTCTTTATCAAAAACTGTATCTTCATCGCTATGCAATGTTTCCCAGTATTGCAATGCCTTTACCCAATCAGTTCCCTGCGGGGCAAATAATTTTCCATGCAAATATTTATAAGTTGTCTCGTCAGGAGCAATCAATCCGCAACGTGCACCCATTTCAATACTCATGTTACAGATGGTCATTCTTGCTTCCATCGAAAGACTGCGGATAGTGCTGCCGGCATATTCAACTGCATAACCGGTAGCTCCGCTGGCGGATATTTTTGAAATGATGTGAAGAATAATATCTTTTGAGATCACCCCCTTTTTCAATTCACCATCAATGTTAATACGCATCAGTTTTGGTTTGCTTTGCAGAATGCATTGTGATGCAAAAACCATTTCCACTTCGCTGGTGCCGATACCGAACGCAATGGCGCCAAAAGCACCGTGTGTGCTGGTATGACTGTCACCACATACGATCGTCATGCCCGGTTGCGTGATGCCAAGTTCGGGGCCGATCACATGAACGATGCCCTGAAACGGATGACCAAGTCCATATAATTCTATATGATGATTCGCGCAGTTTTTTATTAATGCATCTACCTGCAGGCGTGACAATTCTTCTTTGATCGGAAGATGCTGTTCGAGCGTAGGCACATTATGATCAGCAGTGGCAACGGTTTGCTGTGGACGAAAAACTTTAAGCCCACGTTTTTCAATTCCGGCAAATGCCTGAGGACTCGTTACTTCATGAATCAAATGTTTGTCGATGTACAAAACAGATGGTCCATCATCAATTGTTTTGATGACATGGCGGTTCCATACTTTATCGAAGAGGGAAAGTCTACCCCCGGCCCCTGAAGGGGAGTCAATTGAGAAGTATTTTTTTATCTGAGCATTCATTATTAAAGAATGTGTCGGTTAATTTTATTTAAATATAAATTATCATGAAGCAGCGAGTTCACTTTGAAAAACACCAGCCATGAGTTTCAGGTCTTCGTCGTTCACTTCTTTTTTTGTGTCGGCTACTTTTACAAAAGCATCATATAATTTATCTACTTCGTTCCTGTCGAAGCTGAATCCCAATTTTTGAAACCGGAATGCAAGGGCACTTCGGCCACTTCTTGCCGTTAGTACAATCTTTGAAGTGTCGGCGCCCACTTCTTCGGGATCAATGATCTCGTAGGTCTGCGCATCTTTTAAAAACCCATCCTGGTGAATACCTGATGAATGTGAGAACGCATTGCTGCCCACAATTGCTTTGTTCGGTTGAACAGGCATGCGCATTGTATCGCTTACCAATCTGCTGATGGGATTTAATTGCTTACTTTTTACGTCGGTATAAAAATCAAGATGTTTATGTTGCTGAATGATCATCACTACTTCTTCCAAAGAGGTATTGCCGGCTCTTTCTCCCAGGCCATTAATGGTACATTCAATTTGTCTTGCACCATTGATAACACCTGCAATGGAATTCGCGGTTGCGAGACCGAGATCATTATGGCAGTGACAGGAGATGACCGCCTTATCAATATTGGGAACATTGTTTACCAGGAAAGCGATCTTTTCGCCATACTGATGCGGCAGACAATAACCGGTAGTATCGGGGATATTAACTGTCGTGGCACCCGCTCTGATCACTGCTTCTATTACTTTTGCGAGATATTCATTGTCTGTACGGCCGGCATCTTCCGCATAAAATTCCACGTCATCGGTATAAGCCCGTGCCCAGGTAACGGCCTGCACTGCACGCTGCAAAATTTCATCCTGCGTAGCGTTGAACTTCGCTTTGATATGCAGATCGGAAGTACCGATGCCTGTATGAATGCGGGGACGTTTGGCATACCGTAAAGCTTCACCTGCAACTTCAATATCTTTCTGAACAGCACGGGTCAAGCCACAAACAGTGGCATTGGTAATGATTTTCGAGATCTCATTTACCGAAGCAAAATCACCGGGAGAAGAAATCGGAAAACCGGCTTCAATGATGTCAACACCCAATGCTTCGAGCTCCAATGCAAGGGCTACTTTCTCAGAAGTATTGAGTTTGCAACCGGGAACCTGTTCACCATCCCGTAACGTTGTATCAAAAATGAAAATCTTATTCGCTGCCATTTTTAAAATGTTTTAAAGGAAGCCAAAAAGCAGGATGCATTATTTTTGCTGTTTCTGCCCGTTATTGACAATACCGTAAATTATTATTTATAACAGCAGCAATGAAACCAAAATAACCGTATTTTACGGTATTAGAATCAGGGTATGGAGCAGGAAATCCTTATTGGCAAAGGGTTTTGTAAAAATGAATTTACGATGGCAAACAACATAAATGATCCTCTTTTTTTACTGATAAAATCACTGACGGGTGCAGAAAAGCGTCATTTTAAATTATACATCTCCCGTAATCAGAAAAATGAAACTTCCAAATTTGCAAAATTATTTGAAGTACTGGACAGCAGTAAGGAATACAATGAAGAGCAGATATTTAAAAAATCAAAACTCATTACGCGTCAGCAACTGCCCAATCTCAAAGCACATTTGTATGGTGAATTGCTGACGGCTTTACGTTTGCTGCACAGTTCAAAAAATTCGGAGATACAGATCCATGAGCAGATCGATTTTGCGAAAGTATTGTACAACCGGGGTCTTGTTTTGCAAAGCCTCAAAATACTGGACAAAGCAAAAGTGCTGGCGAAACACAACAGTCATTTCATTCTTACATTGGAAATACTGCAGTTTGAAAAAGATATTGAAGCCAAACATATCACACGGAGCCTGAAAGGGAGGGCAGGAGCGCTGATTGAAGAAACGGATTTCAGTATCAACCAGATCAGGGAAGTAACCTATCTGTCAAACATTGCATTGAGCATGTACGGACTTTACCTGGAGACCGGCCATGTAAGAGATGAGATCCAAAGCCGGGAAATAGAAAAAAAATTCAAAGAAAGTATTAAGGATATCAATGAAAAGCAGATCAGCTTTTTTGGAAAGGCATACCTGCATCAATCCTATTGCTGGTATTATATTATTCAGCTTGATTTTACAAAATATTACCGTCATGCTGAAAAATGGGTACAGCTTTTTGATGAACATCCGGAAGCAAAAAAAGATGATCCGCAATTGTACCTGAAAGCCGTCCACAACCTGCTGAATGCACTGTTCATTATTGGCCGTGATGAAAAGATGAGGGAAGAACTAAAAAAACTAGAATCGTTTTATAATGAATCGAAACAGGTGAATGAGAACCTGGAGATACAATCTTTTGTTTACCTGTACACAGCAAAGATCAATCAGCATTTTTTGGAAGGAACTTTCACAAAGGGCCTTTCCATCATACCGGAGATCGAACAGAAATTAAAGATATACCAGCAATATATTGATACGCATCGTGTGCTGGTATTTTATTACAAAATTGCCAGTTTGTATTTTGGTTCCGGCGATAATGAGCAGACGGTTTTTTATTTAAGCAGGATCATCAATCTGAAAGTAGGACAACTCCGCACCGACATACAATGCTTTGCCCGCCTGCTGCATCTGATTGCGCACTATGAATTGGGGAATACGGAATTACTGGAGTACCTGATAAAATCGGTGTACCGTTTTTTAAGTAAGATGAATGATCTGGATGCAGTACTGCAGGAGATCTTTAAATTTTTACAGAAATCTTTATCTGCCAAAAAACAAAACGTAAGAGAAAGTTTTATCAATCTGCGTAACAAACTGGAAAAGATCTCTGCAGATAAATATGCCAAACGTTCTTACCAATATCTGGATATTGTTTCCTGGCTCGACAGCAAGATCGAGCATGTACCGGTGCAGGAGGTGATCAAACGGAAGTTTAAATCGAAACAGGAGGAGCTGAGAATTAAGAATTAAGAGTTAAGAATTAAGAGTTAAGAATTCCTTCAGATTATAAATCCTTTTAAGGAACAACAAGATCATCAAACAGAAAAAATTATCCATTATCCATTATCAATTATCAATTATCCATTATCAATTAATATCCTTTCCTTCTTTCAATTTCGCGATCTGTTCCTCCAGTGTTTTCTTGGCAGCATCGTTCGGTGCCTGTGCCATTGACTTTTCAGCGTATTTAATGGCATTTTTATAATCGCCTTTAGCGGAATAAGCACTCATTAAGCCATTGTTTACCCCAAACATATCGCCATATCTTTTCTGCGCTGCTGTAAATACTTCCATCGCTTTATCAGCCCGTTTCTGGGTGATCAGTATTTTTCCATATGCCGTGTATTGGTTGGCGGTAGCGATCAACAATGCTTCGTTCATGGATGAATCGGCTTCAGGTAAACGATTTAATTTTTCATAAGCCGTAGCAAGGTTGCGGAGTGTGATATATGTTTTTTGTCCGCCATTTCCATTGATGGCTCTCTTGCTCCAGACCAGTGCTTCGTCGAGGTTGATATTTTTATTAAAGCAATATTGCGTAGCCGATAAAATATTAGCCGGAACAAAACCTTTGCGCCCGGTAAGTTCTTCGCGGAGCCTTTCCAATACAATATTATCAACGTCCACTTCCACTTTGAAAGGCACTGAGATCTTTTCCCACTGCATCGCGATCACACAATATTTTTCGTGCTGTTCAACAAATTCATACTTCAGCCATTCAACACTTTTGTCCAGCGTTACCGGTTTTACATTTACCCGCAGCACATCATATTTATCTTCATAATTAAAACTTCCCCATGCATTGGATTGACTTGAAAATATAATAGTAGCATTATCGGCACCCATTGCCATAAACAAACCGTAGGTTCCGGCTTTAATGGGCTGACCCTCTACTTTTACATCATGTTCAAAAGTAATGGTCGTATTTTCATTGGCACCTGCGCGCCAGGGCGAGGTATTTTTATTGGTAATAAAACTTTGAGTACTGAAACCATACGTTACCACATTTCCGTCGCCGTAAATTTTGCCTTCTCTTTTCTTTACATCGGGCCTGCTGTATTTTATGGTAATGGAAGTAATGCCTACTTCTTCTGAAACGGTGGCTCTTGGATTACCGCCACTTGGTGGAAGATCGAGTTGTGCAACAGCATGGTTGGTAATAAACAGTAAGGCGGCAAAAACCGTGGTTAGTTTCATATTGATTTTTTTTAAAAGATAGGCTTTTTTTGACTAGTGAATATTTGTTGAATGAGCGGCTTATCCGGCAATCTGAAGATTTTTTAAGTTTTAATTTTTAATTCTTAAATCCGCACTACCTTCGCAGCCATAAAATTTAAAAATGGCAAATACATCAGACATCAGCCGCGGCATGATCTTAAAGCTGGACGGCAGCCTTTACAGTGTTATCGAATTTGGCGAAAACAAGACTGCACGTGCAGCCGCCAAAGTTTGGGCTAAATTAAAAGGCGTTGATAATGCACGTACAATTGAAAAGACCTGGAATAGTGGTGATACCGTTCACCCGGTTCGTGTGGAAAGAAAAAACTATCAGTATTTATATAAAGATGATACCGGTTATAGTTTTATGGACGCTGAAACTTTTGAACAGATCACTGTAAATGAAAATATGGTGGACGCACCACAGTTTCTGAAAGACGGACAGGAAGTTTCTGTTCTGATCAATACCGAAACTGAATTGCCGATGAGTGTTGAGCTTCCGGATAAAATTGTTTTAAAAGTAACTTATAGCGAACCCGGAATGAAAGGGGATACTGCAACCCGTACTTTGAAACCTGCTACTGTTGAAACCGGTGCCACGGTGAACGTTCCGCTTTTTGTAAATGAAGGCGAACTCATCCGCGTACATTCAAAAACCGGCGAATATGTAGAAAGAGTTAAAGAATAATTTCACCTTCATTAATATTAAAAAAACCTCCTGTCTGTTCAGGAGGTTTTTTTATGCAGGATATTAAAAATGTTCAATAATCAATTTTCAATATTCAATCCTCAAATTGAAGAACTGCTTCCTTGAATATTGATTATGGAGCGTTTAAAATTGAAAATTTGCATTTACTTGTAGCAGATAATATTTTTGTTTTTTTGCTCTTTTTCATGGCATTTCACACCAAAATGGGCTCATTTCGCCCCAAAATCAATAAAAAAACGCTGTTTATGGATTTGTATATACTATCTTCGTTAACCATTTTTCCATTAAAACAAAAACGCTCATTATGGACTTTAAGCAAATTCAGGAGTTGATCAAAATTGTCAACAAATCCAACATCGGCGAAGTAACAATTGAAGAAGACGGAAAGAAAGTAACCATTAAACAAAAGAAAGAACCAAGACCAATAATGGCAGGCAGCGGAACAGTTACGATGGCTGCACCTCAAATGGCTCCTGCACAGGCACCCACCAATAATAACAGCACTCCAGCGAAAACCGATGAGCCCAAACCAGATAATTTAGTAACAATCAAAAGTCCCATGATCGGTACTTTTTACCGGCAGGCAGGACCAGGCAAACCGATTTTTGCAAGTATAGGCGATGAAGTAACGGAAGGAAAAGTGGTTTGCATCATCGAAGCTATGAAACTCTTTAATGAAATAGAAAGCGAAGTAAAAGGAAAGATCGTGAAAGTGCTGGTGGATGATGCGAGTCCGGTGGAATATGATCAACCCTTATTCCTTGTAGATCCTTCTTAAGTAAAAATTAAAAAGCCAAAAATGGGATGTTTGCGTAGGCTGATCCCTGCCTTTTTTAATTTTTAATTTTTAATTTTTAATTTTTTACTGTGTTTAAAAAAATACTGATTGCTAATAGAGGCGAGATCGCACTTCGTGTTATCCGCACCTGCCGCGAAATGGGCATTAAAACAGTTGCCGTTTATTCCACTGCAGATAAGGATAGTCTTCACGTTAAGTTTGCCGATGAAGCTGTCTGTATCGGTAAGCCGGCCAGTTCAGAAAGTTATCTCAACATTCCACATATCATGGCTGCCTGCGAGATCACCAATGCAGATGCAGTTCATCCGGGCTATGGATTTTTAGCAGAGAATGCGAGGTTTGCTGAGATCTGTACCCAGCACGGTATTAAGTTCATCGGGCCAACACCGGCCATGATCAACAGCATGGGGGACAAGATCACGGCAAAGGAAACCATGATCAAAGCCGGTGTGCCGGTGGTTCCCGGTGGTGGTGGATTATTATCCGGTGTTGATGAAGCAAAAGGTTTGGCAAAAGAGATCGGTTATCCGGTTATCTTAAAAGCAACAGCCGGTGGTGGTGGAAAAGGAATGCGCATCGTTTGGGAAGAAGGAGAGATGGAAAAAAATTATGATAATGCCAAAACAGAAGCAGCAGCTTCTTTTAAGAACGATGGTATTTACATGGAAAAATATGTAGAGGAACCGCGGCATATCGAGATCCAGGTAGCAGGTGATCAGTATGGTAACATCAGTCATTTAAGTGAACGTGATTGTTCCATCCAGCGCCGGCATCAGAAACTCATTGAAGAATCGCCATCTCCCTTTATGACGGATGAACTTCGTCAGCGCATGGGTGATGCTGCAAAAAAAGCGGCCGCTGCCATCAATTATGAAAGTGTGGGTACTGTTGAATTTCTGGTAGACAAGCACCGCAATTTCTATTTCATGGAAATGAATACGCGTATCCAGGTAGAACATTGTGTTACAGAAGAAGTGATCAATTACGATCTGATCAAGG
>JBDUCW010000068.1:0-23429 GCA_040003235.1 Ferruginibacter sp.
GACGGTGCTCTTCCCAGAAAGCTGCGTCATGCAGGCGGCTGCTGTCCTGCACAACAATTTCTTCTTTTGTTTTTGCCAGTAGTAACGTATCGGTTATTAAAGAATCATTGATAAGAATATTGCGGTATGTTGTATTTTTCCGGCCTTTAAAATTGAGTGTTTTTTTTCCGACCAGGTAAAAATCCGCAACAAATTTATCTCTTGTAAGAAACCAGGTGCTGTCATTGAATAAAGTAAATTCCTGGATCATGCTCAACTGTTCAATATGATTTACATTGGCATCGGGCGGTAATTTCAGTGTGATCTTTTTAATGGCATAATTCAATCCGTCTACATAACACTCGCCATCAAATGCATTTTCACCTTTATGCCTGGGCGCAAAGATCAGGTGATAAAAACGGCGTCCGCCGATCTGCTGTGTGTCGGCCACTTTATAATTATAGTAAACATCGCCATGATCGCTCAACGGGCTCGCAAAATCTTTATCAAATACAGGAATAAAATTATTATAAACATTTACATTCTGGTACATGCCACCAAGCATTTTACTCATACTTTCATTTTCAATACCATCTGCTTTCTGGGCTTTGATAACTTCCTTGAATTTTTTTGGCGAACGCTGAAAGTAATAATCAGAAAGTGTTTCAGTTAAATATACCGGCAGGAAAGGAGCCGTTTCTGAAGAATCTACATTATCAAAAACAAAAGAAAAAGATTTCAGTAATGGAATTTTTTTGGCTTTGTCTTTATTGAATTTGTTCCAGTCTATCTCCAGTTTATTATACAATTCATAACCGTAATTTTCAAAACGGGCACGATCATTTTCAGGCTTGTGTTTTACAATACGTTTCCAGATCAGTAATCCTTTATTGCCCACTTTGGCTTTTACAATGACCTCATTCGAAAAATTTCCTTTCTCCAGGTAAGCCAGTATGCGAACGGTATCCCTCGGGGTTTTAATGAATGTGGCAAAGCGTTTAAAACCTACGCTGCTTACTAAAAGGGAATCAGGAGAAAATTCATTGATGTAAAAAGAAAAATTTCCGGCGCTGTCACTCAAAGTGCCGATACCACTCTTGAGAAATTGAACACTTGCAAAAGGAACCGGCTCGTCGTTCTGCAGGTCTTTAACCAGGCCGGTGACATAAACGCGTTGCGACGCTGCTGAAAAAGAAAGCAACAACAGTGTCAATAAACCCATACAATTTTTAACTCGGATCATTTTCTTATAGATGGCAATTGTTAGGCTTTCGTTGGTTTGTGTTGTAAAAATACGAAAACGGTGGTAGGTTGTAAGTATTAAGTGTTGACGAAGTTGATAAAGTTAACGAAGGATATAAAAGTTTTTCAATGCACCCTTATAACCTTATCAACATCTTAACTCTATCAACTTATCCTCTTCGAAGGCTTTGCCTTCGTAAGTATATGTTATTACCGTTTCTCTTCGAAGGCTTTGCCTTCGTAAGTATATGTTCTTACCGGTCTTAGACCGGATAGATAAAAAAATAATATGGCTTACCGTGTTTATTACACCGGTTGATGTTTTGTGGGAAGGCTCATCATGCCTGATCAATCATCAGGCAAAGTAAAATACTTTCAAAAATATTTGGATATCCAATCTTCCTTTGTTTACTTTGTAATTCAAAGTGCTTTTTATGAATGAGAATCAGCAATCACTGGAAACCCTGGCGGATATCAAACGCATGATGGAACGGAGCAGCCGCTTTATCAGTCTGAGCGGTTTAAGTGGTGTATCTGCGGGCGTCTGTGCATTGGCAGGAGCCTGGTTTGCAAGTCAGCGAATTAATTGCTGGGTCAATGGGCATTGCGAGCTCGGGCGTTTAATGGAACAGGGCGGCAGGCCTTTGCTGAATAATCTTTTCTGGATCGCTGCTATTACTTTTATCGCAGCATTTTCCACTGCATTGTTATTTACATTTTTAAGAAGCAAAAAAAACGGTACTTCTATCTGGGGCCGTGCCACCATGCGGCTCTTGTGGAATACGATGATCCCTTTACTGGCCGGCGGAATATTTTTACTGCGCATGCTGGAACTGCAGCAATATGATCTTGTGGCACCTGGCTGTCTTATTTTTTACGGATTGGCATTGGTGAATGCAAGTAAATATACATTGGGCGAAGTGAGATACCTTGGATATGGACAGATCATCATCGGCATCATCAATCTCTGGAACTATGGCTACGGATTACAGCTTTGGGCATTGGGTTTCGGGGTACTGCATATTATTTATGGAGCAACCATGTGGTGGAAATATGAGCGGAAAAAAAATGAGCAGATCAATTAAAAGGAAGACGGATAACGGAGCATGAATCCAATAGAGAATTTAAATAAACTGTTCGACAGCCGCATACGCCTTGGCATCATGAGTGCCGTGATGGTGAATGCTGCCGTAAACTTTAATGATTTGAAAGAACTGATGGATATCACCGATGGCAATCTGGCAAGCCATTTAAAAACACTGGAAGAAAACAGTTTTATAAAAGTAGAAAAAGGGTTCATCGGCAGAAAGACCAACACTACCTATTCTGTTACCAAAACAGGAGAAAAAGCATTCAAGACACATTTAGATGCATTGGCACAAATGATTAAAAACGTAAAATAAAAATTATGAAATGGTTTAAGCAGGCGGGCTTCTTCTATCTCCCCATTCATCCGGCGGGATATGTTGTAACACTCATGGCAATCATTTTCCTGGTGCCGGTTTTTACAGCAATTGTCCGCACCGGCCATTCAGTGAGTGATGATTTGTATTCAATGTTTGTATTTACTACCTGCACCGCTTTCTGGTGGAAATGGATAGCAGAAAAGACCAGTTGATTTTTTTTGTTTATTCACTTTGAAATTCAAAGTACTTTTAAAATGATTAAATATATTACAGCAATCATGATCAGTTTCAGCATCTGGATTTTATCCGCATTAATAAATGGATTGCTGTGCTGGGTTTATTTATCAGTCATCGCGCATTTTTCTGCAGGTCTTGTCTTGTTGACAACTGTGTTCTCTTTAATTTTTTCAATACCGGGCATAATTGCTTTCTGCATTTTCTTTTTGATCAATGTGATCACAGGAAAACAGAGCCATCTTCTTTTCAGGCGCTTGATCAAAGGTGCCGTTGTCTGTTCATTACTAACTGGTTTGATATTCTATAAATCATTGCAATGGGAATTCGCTCACGATTTTGGTTTTATCATCTGCCTTGGAGCGGTTGCCGCAGTAAGTGCAGTTTTTATACATCGTTCCAGCATTTTATTATTTTTTAAAAATGAAAATCATGAACCTGCTTTATAAAACGATCGACCGGTATCGTGCAAAGTTGTTGGTTTTGCTTACGCACAATATGGCGCTGCCATTACTGAAAAAAATGCGGCGCCCGGTTAAATTTCCATACACAGAAAATGAACTACATCATTTTCCCGATCATTCTCTTGGAAAAGATCTCGTCACTTATCTCAAAGAAAAAGAACTGAAACTGCTTCCTTACTATGCTAAACACGATATCAAGCACATCCTCTTAAACTATGATACCACCGGAGAAGGAGAGGTATGTCTGCAAAGCTTTATGCTGGGTAACGGGCATATTTCTTTCCCGGTGGCAGCTACAGTGCTGTATGGTTTTGTTACCATGCCGGAATACTGGAAAATATTTATCCGCGCTTATCAAAGAGGTAAACGTGCTGATGCGATTGCAGATTGGCAATGGTTCGCTTTACTGAAAACACCCACACAAATTTTAATCAATAAAATAAATCAACATGAAATTAACCACTAAAATCTGTACGCTGTTTTGTCTGCTGCAACTCATGATCATCATTATGATTAAAGGCATTCATTAATACTGTCTGACGGTTTCCGTCTGACAGTATTAAACCTGGTAAATAATTCGTCAACCACAATACAATTTTTTATGAATAAAGAATATCTCAAAACAATTTTAGTTATTACAGGCGCTGTACTTTTTAATATTATTTTCTGGCAGGAAAAAATGGCGCTGAATGTTTTGCTGTTCGATGCTTTTATACTCTGCTCCGTTTTTTATCTGTACCCTTCCGTTTTAAAAAGAACGGAGGTCCGCTGGTTATTGCCGGCCCATCTTATCACGGTCATTGCGTTAGTGGTTCACAATACTGTTTTAAGTAAGCTGGCTTTTTCCGGCACTTTGCTGCTCATCATTGCTTTTACACAATACCTGCACCGCAGCGCCTGGTACGCAGCCGGCTCTGCCTGGATGAATTTCCTGCTGATGATCTATACTTTTTTTGGAAATATTTCCGGGTTAAGAAAAGTAAAACTTACTTCCATCGGATTGAGAAAAAAAATCCGTTTCCTTATCATCCCGTTGATCATCACTGCGCTGTTTGTTTTGCTGTATTCTTTTGCCAACAACGTGTTCAGTGATGTCATCGCTAATGTAGCAACAGCAATTCAAAAATGGTTTAGCCGGCTTTTCGATTGGGTGAGCTGGCAACGATTCTGGTTTTTGTTATTCGGATTGTTTATCAGTGGGGGCTTATTGCTGAAAAGTAAAATAAATACATTTTCCAAAGCCGACCTCAATAAAACCGATGAGCTGAAAAGAAAGAAACTTAATTTTTCTGCATGGAAAAAAAGTGGCGTAGCCGATCTGCTGCATTTCTTCATGGGACGCTTTGCAACCGGCGCCATGGCCCTGCGCAATGAGAACAGTACCGGCCTGATCAGTCTTTTGCTCCTCAATATTTTATTACTGTTCATTAATGTGCTCGACATCGTGTATGTATGGTTCGGATTTTCTTTTGAAAAAAATATCAACATGAGCGCTTATGTACACGAAGGTGCAGGACTGCTCATCTTTTCTATTGTACTCGCGATGATGGTCTTGCTTTTCTTTTTCAGGGGTAATCTTAATTTTTATAAAAAGAATAAGTGGCTCCGCTATGGCGCTTATGCATGGATCGCACAGAATATTATCCTCGTCATATCTGTGCTTATCCGGGATTATTATTATTTCGTGCATTACGGAATGGCGTACAAAAGGATCGGCGTGATTGTTTTTTTAATGCTCGTAATGTTTGGCCTGGTCACCGTTTTTATAAAGATTCATTTCAAAAAAACAAGTTATTATCTCTTTCGTGTCAATGCATGGTTTGCCATTGGAATGCTCGTGGTAAGTTCCTGCATTCATTGGGATGAGTGGATCGCGACTCATAATCTTGCACACAAACAAACAATTCCGATAGACGTCAAATTCTTATTATCACTTTCTGATAAAACCTTGCCGGTGATCGAACAGAATCAAGACGTACTCGAAGAAAGTTTTTTATCAAAGGATTTTGGTGAAGCAGATTATTTATACCGCGGTCGCGTAACACCCAAACAATATTTTGAAATGAGAAAAAAAGATTTCTTCGCCGAACAGCAAAATTACAGCTGGCTTAGTTGGAATGAAGCAGATGCTTATGTGAAGGCCCATCTGCAACAGAATACATTAACCGCGGAGACGCAGAGGCGCTGATGAATGGTCTGACGGTCTCAGTCTGACCATTTCATCAGCGGATCATCCTCGTCAGACTGCGACCGTCAGACGAGGATGATCCTTCGCAGTAAAATTAGTTTTATGAAAAGATTTATTCAATCATTCGGATTTGCATTTAACGGGATCAGACATTGCTTACCCGGGGGCACCAATTTTAAAATACAGCTGTTGCTGGGTGCCCTCATTTTTTTTGCCGGATTTTTTTTCGGCATTTCCATCAACGAATGGCTCATCCTCATTTTGTGCTGCATCATTGTGCTTACACTTGAAATGATCAATACGGCCATCGAAAAAATGTGCGACCTGGTAACAACCGGGTTTCATCCGCAGATCAAGATCATCAAAGACGTTGCGGCTGGTGCTGTGCTGGTAAGCGCTGCTGGCAGTGCGGTTGCAGGAATAATTATTTTTTTACCAAAGCTTATTCTATTTATAAAATCAATATAATTTATGAAACGCTCTTTTTATTTTAACCATTTGCTCTATACATTTATTGGTTTTATTTTTATCATGATCGCTGTGCGCTTTTTTTATTCGGGCAACCGGCATGCGCTTTTCCTGGGCTGGAATATTTTTCTTGCATGGATTCCTTATGCCATCAGCAATTTATTTTCCGCCAATAAAAAAGGATGGAAGCAACGCTTCCTGTTTGCGTCATGGCTGCTATTCTGGCCCAATGCGTTGTACATGGTCACCGATCTCATTCACATCAACGAAACTTATAAAGTTCCACTCTGGTACGATGCATTGCTTTTCTTTTCTGCAGCCGTAGCCGGTTTAATGATGGCCTTTGTTTCTTTGTACAGGGTCGAAATATTCATTGCGCAAAAATTAAAAAAGACAAAAGCATTTTTTTTAATGATCGGTATTTTATTTATGGGTTCATTCGGCGTGTACCTCGGCAGGTTCTACCGGTTCAACAGTTGGGATATTATTCATGATCCATTTTATCTTGCCAAATCCATCTTCGGACAATTACTTTTTCCGCAGGATCATCTGCATACATGGGCCGTTACAATATTGTTCACGATCATCTTTACATTGCTGTATTATATTTTTAAGATATTGCCCAACCTGAAGAAGTTATAAGTTGTGAGTCGTAAGTTTTAAGTTGGTTTGAAAGTTTAGGAAGTTGGAGGGTTTAGATATAACAACTGTCAACAAACAACTGTCAACTTTTTTTTGGCTTACCGGGTTCCTTCACTTATTCTTATTCAGTGGGAAGGCTCATCCTGTCTGTAGTACTATCATGTATGGCGATAAACACGATTGTAACCTGCATTCGATGAGCCTTCCCACAATTTATGAATGGGTGGAAAAATAGCTAAGCCAAATTGTATTGGTATTTCATCACCACATCTCCACATTTTCAAATCCTTTTTGCGCTCCCGATAATATTTCAGATATTGCAGGCCTGTCCATCCTTTCAAATTCCTGCATTGCTTCCTTATGAATCACAGGTAATATATTTTTAATACCCCAAAGATTTATAAGATGAAGCGTTTCCTTGTTATTGGTTACTGTATATTGTTCATGGCCGGAACATTGTCCCTGTCAGCACAAACATTTACACCTGTTTATACCACTGCGATCGGCAGCAATATCACCGGTTATTATGAATATCTTCCGCAGGGATATGGTCTCCCGCAAAATGCAGGTAAACGTTATCCGGTTATTTTTTATTTTCATGGCGGAACAGATCTTGGCAACAGCAACGGCAATAATAATGATCTCGAACGTTTAAAAAAGAACGGCATTCCCCAGGTGATCGCTAAAGGTGCGATGCCTGCGTATTTCAATAATGGCACAGATACTTTTCAGTATATTATTATCTGCCCGCAGTTTAAAAATGATTATCCGCAATCGGATGCGGCATTGGTAATCGATTATATTCTTGCACAAACTTCCACTTACCGTATTGATGCCGGCAAAGTTTATTTAACAGGGTTCAGTCTGGGCGGCCGCGCAACCTGGCAATACCTGATGAGCAGTCTGGCCAATTCAAAAAAGATCGCAGCGGCATTGCCGATCTCACAATATTGTTTTCCTGCACCTGCTGTAAGTTTCACGATCAATCCTGCGCAGGCTGGTGTTGCATTGTGGGCGATTCATAACAGTAATGATAATACTGCACCACCATCTACCTGCGGAACGCCTTATATAAATGCATTCAATTCTTTTAATCCTGTGATACCTGCAAAGATCAGCATCGCATGCGTGCCCAATGCGCAATTGTGCGGACATATTGATACAATGCCGAATCAGATTTATAATCCGTCATTATATACTTTGCCCGGTACTTCGCAGTCGGTCTATCAGTGGCTTTACCAGTTCCGTCAACTCGCTGCCGGTTATCCACCCGTGGCAAGAGCGGGTGTAGATCAGGCTTTCAGCATGCCTGTAACCGGTGCACAACTGAATGGAACGGCTTCTTCCGACATTGATGGAACGATCATATCTTATGCCTGGAGAAAATTAAACGGGCCTGTATCCGGTTCGATCGGTAACAGTGGCGCGTCTGTCACAGCTTTAAATAATTTAGTTGCGGGCATTTATAATTTTGAACTAAGGGTCACAGACAACCAGGGATTCACTGCAAAAGATACGGCTGCAGTCACGGTTACAAATCCTAATCCGAACCTATTGCCTGTTGCCAATGCGGGAAACGATGCAGAAATATTTCTTCCTGTCAATACTTTTAATCTTAATGGTTCGGGTTCTTACGATAGTGACGGCGACATAGAAACTTATCAATGGCAAAAGATCTCAGGGCCTGCTTCGTATTCAATCAGCAATGTCAATATTGTAAACCCTGCTGTAATGAATCTCGTAAAAGGCATGTATGGGTTTCAATTAAAAGTAACCGATAATCAAAATGGAATTAAATATGACACGGTGCTGGTCAAGGTTACGAGCACATTGCCGAATATCCCACCCGTTTCCAATGCGGGTGCTGATCAGTTTATTATTCTTCCTTCGAACAGCGTGAGTTTAACAGGCAGTGGCACGGATGCAGACGGCATCATTGTTTCTTACGGGTGGAACAAAATATCTGGCCCGGTAAATTTCTCGATCAGTACTCCATCAGCTGCTTCTACTACAGTAACCGGACTTACCGAAGGCGTTTATTCATTTGAACTGGCGGTAACCGACGACAGCAATGCCGTGAGAAAAGATACCATGAATGTAACGGTAACAGCTTCACAACGGATTTTAATTGATGCGGGTGCTGCCTCATTAACGCCATCACCGGATGCATCAGGTAAATACTGGAACAACATGACCGATGCCCGTGCCGGTATCCGTGTACAGAATGCAAAGACAACAGCCAATGTAACGACCACATTAAATCTTGAAGTGGTCAACCGCATTGACGGCACCTACAATACGGGTGGCAATGGCATGAGCACAGGTAATACAACCGGCGCTGTGGTTGATTATCCTGCTACTGCAACAACAGATTATGCATTTGCCTATACCGGTACCAGCAATGGACAATGGAAGTTTACGGGACTTGACAGTTTGAAACAATACAGCATTAAATTCTGGGGAGCAAAAAGTGATGTGGGTCCGCGTATTATTGAAATAAAACGCAGTGATTCAACAACGTGGAAAGAATATGATGCGGCCTTCAATACCGATTATAACCGTGCTGCAATATTTACTTTCAGCGGCAAGACACAACTGAGTTTTGATATCCGTGCGAAAGCCAGCAGCCAGTTTGGCTATATCAATGTAGTCGATATCACTATGGTTTCCTTGGGAAGTCCGGTTAATGTAGCACCTGTTGCAAGAGCGGGTAATGATATAAATATTAGTTTGCCTACCAATACTGCATCACTGAATGCTGCTGCATCAGCAGATCCTGATGGATCAATTGTATCATACCGCTGGAAAAAAATCAGCGGGCCTTCAGCAACAATCACTGATACAACAGCTGCAACTACAGCAGTCACAAATCTTTCGCAGGGCTCATATAATTTTGAGCTCACGGTTACAGATAACAGCGGCGCAACAGGAAAAGATACCATGATCATAAATGTTGCGGCGGCAGGAAATCTTGCGCCGGTTGCAAAAGCGGGAAATGATATCGTGATCACGCATCCTCTGGATTCTCTTACGCTTGACGGAACTGCCTCAACTGATCCCGATGGAACTATTGCTTCTTATACATGGACAAAGATCAGCGGCCCGGCCGAATTTCAAATTGCAAATGCATCATCCGCTGCAACCATACTGAGAGATCTTAAAGCCGGTGTTTATAATTTTGAATTAAAGGTCACGGATAATATTGGTGCTGTTTCAAAAGATACCATTTCAATTATGGTGAATGCGATGCCGATGCCTGCGCCTTCCAATACAGATATTGCTTCCTGCAATAAACCATTTAAAATTGTGGTGCTGGGTTCTTCCACTGCGTTTGGCACCGGCGCTGTACCGATCGACAGTTCATGGGTAAATAAATATACCCGGTATATTAAAACGAAGAATGCGCAAAGTGATATTATCAATCTTGCTGTTGGCGGATATACCACTTACCAGGTACTGAATCCAAACGGCTACACGGCACCGTCAGGTCGTCCTGCCCCTGATACTGCACACAATATTACCAAAGCGCTGAGCTATCTGCCCGATGCAATACTCATTAATCTGCCAACCAATGATGTGGCATCTGCATTTCCTGATGCAGAACAAAAGGCTAATTATGAAAGAACGATGGCCCTTGCAAATGCAGCAGGCGTGCCGGTTTGGGTTACCACCACGCAACCGAGGAATAGTTTGAGTAATGCTCAATACGACAGTTTAAAAGAAATGCGTGACTGGACCTTGCAGCGTTTCGGCAACAAGGCTGTAGATTTCTGGTCAACCGTTTCAACAGCTGCAGGAACCATTGCCAATGTGTACAATTATGATGATGTGCACGTCAATAATTATGGCCATTATATTTTCTTCAGCAGAATGGTTGCCGGAAAAATATTGGATTCGTTGTGCAACCGTATTAATAATCCACCTGTTGCAAAAGCAGGTAATGACACCGTTATTACTTTTCCCGCTTCAACAGTTATATTGAATGGTACTGCTTCTTTTGACAGTGATGGTTCTATCAGTAATTATTTATGGACGAAGATCAGTGGACCGGCAGCAGGAAATATCAGTAACTCATCTGCTGCGCAGACAAATGTTACAGCACTTGCAAAAGGAATTTATTTATTCGAATTAAAAGTAACAGACAATAAAGGCGCCTGGTCAACAGATTTGATGAAAGTAACGGTAAGCGGTGGCCTGAATATTCCACCAACTGCCAATGCAGGTTCAGACCAGTTTATAATTCTTCCTTCCAATAGTGTGAGTTTAACAGGCAATGGAACGGATGCAGACGGCATTATTGTTTCTTATGGGTGGAACAAAATAGCAGGCCCGGTAAATTTCTCGATCAGTTCTCCATCAACAGCATCTACAACAGTAACCGGACTAACCGAAGGCGTTTATTCATTTGAATTAACGGTGACCGACGACAGCAATGCGGTAAGAAAGGATACAATGAATGTAACGGTAACTGCTTCGCAGCGGATTTTAATAGATGCGGGCTCTGCCTCATTAACGCCATCACCGGATGCATCAGGTAAATACTGGAACAACATGACCGATGCCCGTGCCGGTATCCGTGTACAGAATGCAAAGACAACAGCCAATGTAACGACCACATTAAATCTTGAAGTGGTCAACCGCATTGACGGCACCTACAATACGGGTGGCAATGGCATGAGCACAGGTAATACAACCGGCGCTGTGGTTGATTATCCTGCTACTGCAACAACAGATTATGCATTTGCCTATACCGGTACCAGCAATGGACAATGGAAGTTTACGGGACTTGACAGTTTGAAACAATACAGCATTAAATTCTGGGGAGCAAAAAGTGATGTGGGTCCGCGTATTATTGAAATAAAACGCAGTGATGAAACGGCGTGGAAAGAATATGATGCGGCCTTCAATACTGATTATAACCGTGCTGCAGTATTTACTTTCAGCGGCAAGACACAACTGAGTTTTGATATCCGTGCAAAGGTCAGCAGCCAGTTCGGTTATATCAATGTGATCGATATCAGTATAGCTTCATCCGGTAATCAACCTCCGGTTGCCAATGCCGGTACAGACAGAACAATTGTCTTACCCAAAGACAGCGTGGTACTCAATGGCAATGGATCTTATGATCCTGAAGGCGGCACGATAAAATACAAATGGACAAAGATCAGTGGTCCTGTTTCTTACCAGGTAAACAATGACAGCATTGCGTCACCGGCGATAACGAATTTGCAACAAGGTATTTACCAGTTTGAA
Organism: Ferruginibacter sp.; assembly: GCA_040003235.1. Classification (GTDB taxonomy): domain Bacteria; phylum Bacteroidota; class Bacteroidia; order Chitinophagales; family Chitinophagaceae; genus Ferruginibacter. Next base: position 11,877 of record JBDUCW010000068.1, read on the forward strand.
TTAAAAGTAACAGATAATGGAAATTTATCTGCAAAGGATACGGTTGCAGTTACGGTGAATGCTTTTGTAAATAATCCGCCTGTTGCAAGGGCGGGCAATGATATCAATATTACACTACCGGTAAACAATGTAGCATTGAATGGTTCGGGCTCAACAGACATTGACGGCATGATCGTAACATATCGCTGGAAAAAGATCAGTGGTCCATCACAGGGAAATATTACAGACACAACTGCTGCGAATACTACAGCAACAAATTTAGCACAAGGCAATTATCAGTTTGAACTAACGGTGACTGATAACATTGGCGCAACCGGAAAAGATACAGTTGCTGTCAGCGTTAGAGCTGTAGCGAATATTCCTCCTGTCGCAAGAGCCGGATCTGATCTAATTATAACGTTGCCTGTTAACAGTGTTAACCTCGATGGAACGGCTTCCTCTGATGCGGATGGGAGCATTACTTTTTTATGGACAAAAATTTCCGGACCTGCGCAATACAATATCTCCGATGCAACTGTAGCGCAGCCATTGATCAGCAATCTTGCGCAGGGAATTTATGGATGGGAATTAAAAGTGACGGACAATGTGGGCGCTGTTTCAAAAGATACCGTGTCTGTTACAGTAAACGCGGCACAGCAATCTTTTACGAGACAACGTGTATTGATAGACGTTGGTCCGGATAATAATAATTCAGGTCAGCAGGTTGCATCACCGGATGCCATGGGTAAATATTGGAATTATCTTACAGACGGAAGGCCGGGAATAAGAGTAGTGAATGCAGTGGATTCTTCCAATCATGCAACCGGATTGAATGTGGAAGTGATCAACCGGATCGATGGCACTTCGCCGATCAGTCCCATCGGAATGAATTTTATTAATAGCGCTGGGATCATTGGTGATTATCCTGCGGCGGCAACATACGACAATGCTTTTGCACATAGTTCTGCAACAAATGGTCAATGGAAAATAACGGGACTGGATCCTGCAAAAACTTATTCGATTAAATTCTGGGGTACGCGTTCTACAACCGGTGCAAGAATCATTCAGATCAAAAAAAATACGGATGCTGTGTACACACAGGAATATGATGCAACCGGAAATACAGATTACAACAGAGCTGCAGTCATCAGCAATATCAGTGGCGTAACAGAACAGATATTTGATATCCGGGTAAAGCCGGGTTATGATTACGGTAACATCAGTGTAATGGATATTATTATTACTTCACCTGCCGGCGCAAGAATGGCGGGCAATGCAAATGCACAGCAGGATGTATTTGCAGATGAAGTGACATCAAAATCAACACAACAAAATATCAATGATCGGCTTTTCAGTATTTATCCCAATCCTTTTAAAGATGAACTACTGCTTCAATATTCCGGAAAGGAAATGGGCAACGGCATTGTTACTATTTTCAATTCAAATATGAACAGGATTGCAAGCATACCGGTATTCAAAGATGCAAAAACATTCCAGCAACATATCAATTTAAAAAACGCAGGAAATGGTTTGTATTTTATCCGGTTAACGATCGGTTCCAAAACGATGATAAAACGATTGATAAAAACAGGTGATCAATAAATATAAATGTTACTAAAGAATTTTAAATAAAAAAAAGCAGGATAAATCATCCTGCTTTTTTTATAATGTTTGAATTAATTTAGAAATCCAGTCCGAGTGCCAGGTATAATTGCGGTTTACCTTTGAATATGCCGTTCATCTGCCAGGCAGCATCAAATTTTACAAAATAACCAAGCAGTTCGCTTCTTGCACCAAATCCATAACCACCAGCGAAAGGCCCGATACCACCGGCTTTGATCTTAACAAGTGTTGATCCGCCATTGCCATTGCCATAAACCACTTCAGGTCTTTTGATGCCGTTGTAATTTCCATTCCATGCAGTGCCAAGATCTGTGAACTGGATGATCTGGAAATTGCGCAGGAAAGAATTATTGATCGGGCGGTTAAACAAAGTAGTGAACACAGGCAATCTGAACTCACTGTTGAATACAACCGCGTTATTTCCATTGGCAACATTCTGAATAAAGCCACGCATGTTTACTGCCAGGCTTTGAAATGCGTATGCCTGATCAGCGGCCGGAGGATTGTTGGTATTAAAATAACGGTCTGTGCCGTTTGCTTTGGTGTTGTTGCCAAACATCAGCCATCCATCCACACCACCGAGATAATAAATCATTTTCTGATTGCCCCAGCTGAAATCTGCAGAAGCCCTGCCCGCCCAGATAAAGTTGCGGTAGATGGGATAGTAATAACGGATATCAGTACCCAGAACATAAGTTGTAGGACCATCACCTGCATTGTTCTTATCCAGCTGCCTGTTCCATTCAAGATAAACTTTGTAACGCAATCCTTCCCAGATATTGGTTGCAGGGTTATGACTGTTGTCATAAACGTATTCCAGTTTTGTCATTGAGTACAAAGTTTTATCACTCGGTATCTGCACAGAAATCGGATTCAGTGAAGAGACAACAAATCTATCTGACCGGATACCGGTGCTCAGCCGGATACTTTTCGAAATATCAAAAGGATAAGATACATTCCCCTGGTAAAGATTGGAAATTGTACGGCCGGGATATACATCACCCGTGCCCTGATCTACAAAACTTATTGATTGAACATTGCGGTAAAATGTTCCGCCCCAGTCCAACCGGCGTTTATAATTCTGATAGCTCATCAGCCATTCATTATCTTTTAAATTGGTAGAAATACGGAAGCCGCCCGAGATCTTCACGTCTTCCATCAGTTCACTCGTACCCACTCTTATCAATGCATTCAATGGAGTGCTGGAATTAAGCTGAACAGGCCCCGAACCATTTGCATAGGTTTGATAACGCGTTACCAGCACATTGTTACTAAAACCGGCGCCACCATTTTCAATATAAAATTTAGGGGGTTTGTAATCATATAATCTTGCAGCGGCCAGAACATTATTCTTTAAAGGCGCATCAGGATTTACTATTTTTCCAATCGCCGTGCTGTCTGTTTTTTCTCCGGCAAATTCATTTTGAAAAACGTCATCTTTTTTATCAGGATCCGGAACGGGATTTTTATTGAGTGTTGATTCACCTTTTGCAATCCGGTCTTCGTACATTAATTTTTTCATGTACTCAGTTGGCCTTGCAGTAACATTTCTTCTACGCAGCGTTACCTCATCGATCTTTATTTTATATAGATCTTTTTCATCGCTCTGGCGGGTAACTTCACTCACCTGGCGGGAATCGCCTGCAATTCTTGTTTCTGCAAGACTGCTTTCATAATTACTCAATGGAAATGTATAAGCCGTATCATCCGATACCGAAACAACAGCGATGCTATCAACATCGGTTTTTTTATAAAGCCGTAAAGTACTGTCCACTTCTTTTACAGAAGGATTGCGGAGAATGTCATCACCGATCAATACCAATGTGTCCAATCCTGATTTTAAGGATGTGAAGAATCCTGCATAACGGTTAGTGACACCGTTCTCATCACTTGCAAAAGTAAAATGCGTGGCATTATACTGCATGGGATAGCGCGCATTTCCAAAGCGGAGATGAGACAACTGTGTGATCTGATTCAGTTCGGGTTTGTCACCAAAATTGGTAACGAGGAAAATATTATAACGGTTGTATCCGGGCAGAACTGTATCGGCAGATTTTGCCTGTGGATTGGGCCGGTTGCTTGAAAAGATAATGCCTGTTTTACCGGGGAATGCAACAAAGGATGCATCGAGGTCATCATAAACATCATTGGTAATGGCGGTAGCTTTTTCTTTATCGAGATCAAAAGTATAGATATCCGTATGGCCATTGTTTACTGCGGTCATCAACAGCGACAAAGCTTTTCCATTGGAATAAAACTTCATGTCCTGTATCTGCGAAAACTTATTGGTGAGATCGAGTTTGTATAATTTTATTTTCGTAATGACATCGTACACAAATAATTTCAATTTGCCTTCTTCACTGTACAGGACTGCAATGCGGGTGCCTTTATCATCCCAGGCCATCATGGGGTAATTGGGATTGATTTCATTCTGATAAGTACGGACGCCGTATTTTAAAAGTGAGGTTACATCTGTAAAGTCTGAAACATAGATCACCTGTACAATGCCCTTGCGGTATTTTGTAACAACATAATCGTTGTTTTTTGCTACGGGGTTTACATTAAAACGGAAATAGTCGGTACGTTTATTAATATCAAAAGTTTCTACGAGATTACCTTTTGGATATTGTTTGCGCATGGCAATATCCTTATAATATTTATCATCATTGTACTCCATGAAATCACTCATTACCTCTTTGAACTTTTTTTTGCAAACCTGCAGGCAGGCCTTGTTCATATTTTTATAAACCTTGGAAAGATATAAGAGCTGATGGGTGTTTTCTTTTTTATAACGTTCTTCAATATAATACCAGAAGGCATGTCCGGCAAGGTCCGGCTTATCAAAAGCAAACTGTAAAAATTTACGGTAAGTGCCGCTGAGGATCTCGTTTTTCAATTGATCATCGAGTTCGGTGCTCCAGTTTTCGGCGAGATAAGCCACATAGCCATCGGTAAGCCATTTGGGAAGATCGAGCAGGGCCTGGTTGCCCGCAAATTCACCAATGTCTTCACCGAAAAGATCATTGTCTACCAGTATCCGGGCAATTCCCTGGCGGATCTGTAACCTGAGTTTAGCATGATCGGCTTCAAAATACAAAGCCATTTTATTGTTCACCAGTTTGGTGCCGCCTGTATTCTGCCAGTCTTCTCCAAGCCCAATATTGCTTTGCTGATAATCAGCATATTCATTGTATAAAACGATATTGGCCCTGCGCTGCAGGCTGTTGGCGCTTTTTGTCTCAATATTAGGTAATTCTTTTTCGGCAACCTGGGCCACATATTTTGCAAGTTCCTGGCCGTCTTTATAAAAATAGACATTGAAATTTTTGGTCTGATAATACTTCCATTTGAATTTTTTAAACTGAACCCGGTTCTTGCCAAATTCTACGCTGTTTACCTGGGCGGAAACAGCAAAAGGGAGCAGAAAAAAAACAACTGGAAAAAGATAGCGGAACATCTTCATTTTTTGTATCGGATTTTTTTTAAAGGAGCTTACGGTGATGGTATTATTTGCTGAGTTACTGTTTGTGATCATCATGCATTCATTGTTTGGATTATTGTCTTGCGCTTCAGAGAAATATTTATTGTTGAAATCAAAAGTCATCTTACTTTGCATAAGCTTCGATTATACCTTAAAATTAGTTGTTTTCGGCTAATCCCAACAATCAAAAAATAAAAAGCAGGTGTTAAAATTACATTCTTTTATATTTAGTCCTGTACAGGAAAATACATACGTAGTTTCCAATGAAAAAGATGAATGCATCATCATTGATCCCGGCTGTTATTTTGATGCAGAAAAAGAATCATTGGTTCAGTATATTGAAAAGAGCAGACTACATCCTGTTATGCTGCTTAATACGCATTGTCATCTCGATCATGTTTTCGGTAATAAATTTATTGCAGAAAAATACGGACTTGTTTTGCAGCTGCATGAAAATGAAAAGGCGCTGCTGGATTTTGCTCCTGCCAGCGGGTTGATGTGGGATCTTCCTTTTGATAATTACAGTGGCGAATACATTTATCTCAAGGAAGGCGATACCATCAAACTCGGCGAAGACGAACTTAAAATATTGTTTCTTCCGGGCCATAGTCCCGGCAGTATTGGATTCTATTGCGCTGCACAGCAATTTATACTCAGCGGCGATGTATTATTTAACCGCAGTATCGGGCGTACAGATCTGCCTGGAGGTGATATGAATACCTTAATGAAAAGCATCCGGGAAGAATTGATGGTATTGCCGGATGAAGTGAAAGTGTACAGTGGCCATGGGCCGGTTACAACGATAGGAGATGAAAAAAAACACAATCCTTTTCTGCAGTAATGCTACATGACCAAATTGTTATATTGTTAGATGGTTAAATTGCTAGCGGTCCTGAAATAAAAAGCTGCAAAAACAATTCAACAATAAAACCATACAGCAATTAAATCGACTGGCACAATTCAACCAACACTCCGTTGGTACTCTTTGGATGAAGAAAACACACGAGTTTATTGTCTGCACCGGCTTTGGGCTGATCGTTCAATACTACAAAACCTTCGTCCTGCAACCGTTTCATTTCAGTTTTGATGTCCGCCACTTCAAAAGCGATATGGTGAATGCCTTCGCCTTTTTTTTCAATGAATTTAGATATAACGCCATCCACACTGCTGCTTTCGAGCAGTTCAATCTTGGTATCAGCCGTTTGAAAAAAAGCTGTATTGACCTGCTCTGATGCAACCGTTTCTGTTTTATAACAGCTGGTATTCAATAATTTTTCAAACAAGGGAATAGCAGTAGCCAGTTCTTTTACGGCAATGCCGATGTGTTCAACTTTAAGCATGCTCAAAGATAATACAGGATGAAGATGTCAAATGTGTAAATGTGGAGATATGAACATGCGGAGATGTGGAGATTGCATCGGATTGACGATTGTTCAATTATTCAAAGAAACCAACGCATTTGATGAATTATCAAATCACCAAATCGCCAAATCCCATCTCCACATTTACACATCTCCACATCCTTTATTGGTTTCCAGCTTACGAAATCCGTAAAAACTCAAAAGGAGTCTGAATTAAGAAACGCCTTTCAACCTTTTGTAGTAAATTTGTGTTATACTATTTTATTCATCAGACTATGTTGCAATTTCCCATTTACCTCGATAATAACGCTACTACACCATGTGATCCACGTGTTGTAGAAACTATGATTCCGTATTTTACCAACCATTTTGGTAATGCCGCAAGCCGCAACCATTCTTTTGGCTGGGCTGCAGAAGAGGCAGTGGATTACGCCCGTGAGCAGATCGCAAAACTGATCGGTGCTGATCCCAAAGAAATCATTCTCACCAGCGGCGCAACCGAAGGAGATAATCTCGGCATCAAGGGTGTGTATGAAATGTATGCCAGTAAAGGCAATCATATTATTACTGCAACTACAGAACACAAAGCTGTACTGGACACCTGCAAACACCTGGAAAAACTTGGTGCTGAAATAACTTATCTTGAAGTAAATGCTGAAGGACTGATTGACCTGAAAGAGCTGGAAGCAGCAATCAAGCCCACAACCATTCTTGTAGCGATCATGTATGCAAATAATGAGATCGGTGTGATACAGCCTGTCAAAGAGATCAGTGCCATCGCAAAAAAGAACGGTGCTTTATTTTTTACAGATGCCACACAGGCCGTAGGTAAAATTCCGGTTGATGTAAATAAAGATGGTATTGACCTGATGGCTTTTTCAGCACATAAAATGTATGGACCAAAAGGTGTAGGCGCCTTGTATGTCCGCAGAAAAAATCCAAGGGTAAAAGTTACTGCACAAATGGATGGCGGCGGTCATGAAAGAGGCATGCGCAGCGGCACTTTGAATGTTCCTGGTATTGTTGGTTTTGGTAAAGCATGTGAATTGTGCAGACTTGAAATGGAAGAAGATACCAAACGCATTTCCAAACTGAGGGATAAACTGGAAACTGAATTAATGAAACTGGAAGAAGCGTATGTAAACGGAAGCCGTGAACACCGCCTGCCGCATGTAAGTAATATTTCTTTTAAATATGTAGAAGGAGAAGGATTAATGATGGGCTTCAATAAAAACATCGCGTTGAGTTCAGGTTCGGCCTGTACATCAGCTTCACTGGAACCTTCTTATGTTTTAAAGGCACTGGGACTTGGAGATGACCTTGCACACTCTTCATTGCGGTTTGGATTAAGCAGGTTTACAAAAGAAGAAGAAATAGATTTTACCATAAAGGCAATAAGTGAAACGGTTCTGAAGTTAAGGGAAATGAGCCCGCTGTGGGAAATGTATAAAGAAGGCATAGACCTTGATAGCATTGAATGGGCTGCTCACTAAGCTGATTTGAAAATTTGGTGATTTGATGATAAAGCAAGGGCTTTTGATTTAAAAAATCAGCTGATCTCCAAATCATCAAATTACCAAATAATAATTTTAATAAACACTAAATTATAATATTATGGCATACTCAGATAAAGTAATCGATCATTACCAGAATCCAAAAAATGTTGGTACGCTGGATAAAAGCGCGAAGAATGTTGGAACAGGCCTGGTAGGCGCTCCGGAATGCGGTGATGTAATGCGTCTTCAGATTGAGGTGGATGATGCTACCGGTATGATTACCGATGCAAAATTCAAAACCTTTGGATGTGGCTCTGCCATTGCATCTTCTTCATTGGCCACCGAATGGCTGAAAGGTAAAAGTGTTGACGAAGCTTTGAAGATCGACAATATGGATATTGTGGAAGAGCTCAATCTTCCTCCTGTAAAAATACATTGCAGTGTACTGGCTGAAGATGCCATCAAAGCAGCGATCAATGATTACCGCGCCAAGAACGGCATGGAGCAGATTAAGTTTGAAGCAAGTGTAGTGCATTAATCTATTCTAAATTTTGGATTTTGAATAAAATGTATTTAATTCAAAATTTAAAATTTCAAAATAACAGAAAATGGTAGCGACAGACAATTCTATATATGTAAGCGATAAAGCAAAATCCAAAGTTGTAAAACTGATGGAAGATGCAGGCGTGTCTGCTGATCCTGCTTATTTTTTACGGGTAGGCGTTGTGGGCGGTGGTTGCAGCGGCCTCAGTTACAAATTGGATTTTGACAATGAAATAAAACCAATGGACCAGGTATTTGAAGACAATGGGGTGAAAGTAGTGACGGACCTTAAAAGTTTTTTATACCTCGTGAATACTGAACTTGATTTCAGTGATGGCCTGAATGGAAAAGGGTTTTATTTCAACAATCCAAATGCCAGCAGGAGTTGCGGTTGCGGTGAAAGCTTCGCGGTATAGAATGCTGATTCAGCGGATCTTCATGATAAGATAAGATTTTAAAAAGATATTCATCCCGGTTCCTCAACGAGCCGGGATTTTATTAAATGCCTCATTAAAATATAGCGTTATCAACGTTTAAAAAGAGAAATCCGCGCAAATCCCGTCATCATAATAATCAGCGTTCTACAAAAAAATTACCCCCGGATATAAAGCCGGGGGTATACAGTTGGTTTTGGGAAAACAAGTTATTGCTTGATGAAACGTTGAACAATTGCTTGTTGGCTGTTGCGGATATATATGAAATATAGCCCGCTGCTCAACGTTTCGATGTTAATGGTAAGAGACAATTGGTTACTTCTTACCTGCTTAACAACCTGTCCGGCACTATTGACAATGCTTAATTCGGTTGTGCTGCTTTGTGGGGGCAAAATTATTTTTATTTCTTTCTGGGCGGGATTCGGATATACGATCACCTGACCTATAGAAGCCATCCAAACCCTTACTACTGCTGAATAAGAGATCTTATAATGATCATCTGTGACCTTCAGCCGGTAATAATTCCAGCCGGGGGCCGGATTCTGGTCAACCAACCTGTAATTGTGCAGTGAAAGACTGTTGACTGCATTTTCTGTACCCAGCCAGCTGAAATTTCTTCCATCGGTACTTTTTTCCACTTCATAATGAAGAATATTCTTTTCTTCTCTTGTCATCCAGTTAAGCAAAATTGTTTTTTGAACCGGGGTCGCTGTAAAGTCGATTAACTGGAGTGGCAGAACATTATAAGGACTTTTACCCCCTAAAGTAAAAGGGATAGCAGTAAAACCTCCAGTATAAAAATTGGTGGTCACATACCCATAGCTGATCGTGCTGCCGATGCTCTTCGGCATTACATTATGATCATGTCCATCAATATGCCATTCGGTGGAAAATCCATCATTAAAATAATGGGCCACCACCAGACTGTCCAATGCTTCTGCATCATGGGCAGGATTACCATCACCTACTTTACTTGCAGGCCGCCAGCTAAGACTCACCTTCGCATCTCCGTTCGGACTTGATGCCGGACTGCTGATGAGCCAGTGTTCAAGCTCACTCACTTTTCTAAGATCACCGATATCAACAGTAAGATCGGAGTAAGCCACTCCAAAATATTCAGCAGTATAAGTGGCAGGATTAGGAATTGTCTTCTCCAGCCGGAAAGGCGCGAATACAGTGTCAGTACCAATTTTTCCAACCGGGAAAGGATTCACTGAAATATTGCCCAGCGTATAATTCAACTGACCATTCACAAAACTCTTTTCCCAACCTTCATTGGTAAAACCATAATTATTAACGGGACTGTTGATTGTAGCTCCTGAATTCAAAGTCAGTTTCCCATTAGGCGATTGTAAATTAATATAACCATAATTTAGTCCAAGGATATTACTTACTGTAATTGGAGTAATCAATGTAATACTTCTGCTGTTGTTGATGTTTAGATTATAAGTTCCCAAAACAGGGCTTATAACGGGTTTGTTCAGTGAAACAGGAATAGCTGCAAACCGGCTGTCTTCCATGGAAAGCGTTCCCTGTCCGGGAGTAAAACCGCCGAGAGTAGTAGTTCCGTCAATAAAGGAACCATTCAGATACAACGTATCATTTATTGCATTCGCTGTATTTTCAAACAGCAGGTTGCCCGAATTGCTGATTGTAAGTGTATCATCCACTTTTAAAATTTCTTTTCCGGTGCCTGTTAATGATAATGAACCGATCAGTGTAAGATCAGCAGCCTTTGCCACAGACTGGTATTCTGCAGCGTTAGTACTTGCGGCTACATTGATTATGCAGTTATGGCCTGCAGTAAATACGCTGTAGATCGTGGCAGAAAGTGTACTGTCTGGCACATGCGATCCTTCCCAGTTATTGCAATCAAACCAGTCTGTACTTGAATTTCCGGTCCAGGAACCTTCTGTAAATCCCGGAGCACTGATCGCATAAGGATTGGTATCAAATCCGCCATCGCCTGCTATTATATCATCTGCCGTGCTGCCTGCTCCTGTAAACCAGTTGCCGAGGTTTTTTAATCTGCCGAGCATCGTATTCTTGGTCCCGGTTTGCCCGACACCCCTGTCATAATATGCATAGTTGAGTGTAGAAGCAGCGAACTCGGTATTAATGCAAAGGATGTCCGGCGGTATCCTTGATTGTCTTGTCGGACCACCGGTGTTCGAAACACTTACAGAACTACTTAGCGGAATCCATGCTACTTTGGTTGTAATACCATGAATGACCAATCCATCAAAAAGATCATACCGGTCAACAGTGGCAGTTCCGTACCCTGTAAATTTTCCCTGCGTGATGTATAACTGATCTGCATCTGTAGTAGATAAAAAATTACTGGTGCCTGATTTTGCAGAAAACAAAGTGGCAGGAGCGGTTCCCCCATTGATTGAAAAATTGGTAAAGCCGGCTGCAGAATTAGACTCCATTGCAATAATGGATCCTTTCGCAATAGCAGTGCCGCCGGTATATTCAAAATCCTGTTTATCGGGATCCTGCCATGGATCACTGCCGCCACCACCCCAATGATTGGTTCTTACATTGGCTCCCGCACCCGTCTCAAACCTGGAATTGACAATAGAAAATCTGGTGCCCTTAGTAATATCCACCATATTCATCAGGTACAATTTATC
>JBDUCW010000069.1:0-23414 GCA_040003235.1 Ferruginibacter sp.
TATGATCACAGGTGCTGCCCAGATGGATGGCGCTATCTTAGTGGTAGCGGCTACTGACGGACCAATGCCGCAGACCAAAGAGCATATCCTGCTTGCACGCCAGGTAGGTGTTCCACAGATCGTTGTTTTCATGAACAAAGTTGATCTTGTTGATGATCCTGAATTACTGGAACTGGTTGAAATGGAAATTCGTGAACTGTTGACTTCATACGGTTTTGATGGAGATAAAACTCCTATCATCCAGGGTTCTGCTACCGGCGCTTTGGCTGGTGACGAAAAATGGATTGCTAAAATCGATGAACTGATGGATGCTGTTGACAGCTACATTCCGTTACCTCCACGCCCCGTTGATCTTCCGTTCCTGATGAGTGTAGAGGACGTGTTCTCTATCACTGGTCGTGGTACAGTTGCTACAGGCCGTATCGAAAGAGGTCGTATTAAAGTGGGTGAAGGTGTTGAGATCGTTGGTCTGATCCCTACTCCATTGACTTCTACCGTTACCGGTGTTGAGATGTTTAAAAAATTGCTTGACGAAGGTGAGGCAGGTGATAATGCAGGTTTATTGTTACGTGGTATTGAAAAGAGCCAGATCCGTCGTGGTATGGTAATCTGCAAACCAGGTTCAATCACTCCGCACACTGAATTCAAATGCGAAGTTTACGTATTGAGCAAAGAAGAAGGTGGACGTCATACGCCATTCTTCAACAAATACCGTCCACAGTTCTATTTCCGTACTACAGACGTAACCGGAGAAGTTGAACTGAATGCAGGAACTGAAATGATCATGCCTGGTGATAACACATCTATCACAGTGAAACTGATTCAGCCCATTGCAATGGAAAAAGGTTTGAAGTTTGCAATTCGTGAAGGTGGCCGTACCGTTGGTGCCGGTCAGGTTACTGAGATCATTAAATAAGCCGTAGCTATTAGCTTTTAGCTGTTAGCCAAAAGGCAATTTGTATTAGATTTTTTATATCTTTACAACATAAACTAAAAGCTGTTAGCTCACCGCTAATAGCTTTTAGCTTTCATACGGGCATGGTTCCGCCGCTGGCGGGATACGGGTCTGTAAAATACGGGCATGGTGCAACGGTAGCATACGGGTCTCCAAAACCTTTGATCTGGGTTCGAATCCTAGTGCCCGTGCAAACAGGTTTGATGATGTGCTGATTTGGTGATGATCAGTACATAACATCAAAACTGCTTGACGTCGGATATTATAAAATCACCAAATTATCAAATTATCAAATTGACTTTATGAACAAAGTAGGAGCTTACATTAAGGATTCTTATAAAGAACTGGTAGAAAAAGTTACCTGGCCTACCTGGGATAACCTTCAGCAAAGTACCATGATCGTGCTTGGTGCTACACTGGTCATTACTGCTCTGGTAGCATTGATGGATTTTGTATGCAACGGTACATTTACTCAAATTTATAAATGGTTTAAATAATGGAAGCGGAAGTAGCAGCAGCAACCACCAATGCCAAACCTGAAAAGGAAAGCAAGTGGTATGTGATACGCGTTGTCAGTGGAAAAGAGCGTAAGATCAAGGAATATCTCGATAAGGATATCATCCGCAATAGCTGGAGCAATATCATTAAACAGGTATTTCTGCCGGTAGAAAAAGTATACAAGGTTGCCAATGGCAAAAAAGTAATGCGCGAACGTAATTTCTATCCCGGTTATGTAATGATAGAAGTAGGTGGTGATGAAAAGCTTACTGATACTATCGTTCAGCACATGAGCAATATCACCAACGTGATGCACTTCCTGACTGACGGCAAAGGCAGTAAGGGGAATATCATCTCTCTCCGCAAAGCTGAAGTAAATAAAATGCTGGGCAAAGTAGATGAGATGGGTGAAGGCGGTGGCATGATGATGAGCGAACCATTTATTGTTGGTGAAACGGTTAAGATCATCGATGGAGCTTTCAACGACTTTAACGGTGTGATCGAAGAAGTAAACGATGAAAAGAAAAAACTCAAAGTTCAGGTAAAGATCTTCGGCCGCGCTACACCGGTAGACCTGAGTTATATGCAGGTAGAAAAATTATCTTAAATAACATGGGCGTTCATTCGCCCTTTTTAAATGTATTGATATGAAAAAAATTGCTGTATTGATCCCCGCATTATTATTCGCATTGTTCATCATGGCGCAACCTCCTGAAGGTCCTGCCAAAGCCGGAATGACTTTTGGCGAAAAGATCGTTGCCAAAGGTGCCATCCATGCCGACAGTGTAATGAATGTATTTAACAACGATAAAAAAACTGCAGATATTAAAGTAAAAGGTGTAGTCGTAGATGTATGCAAAGCAGAAGGATGCTGGTTAAGGATGGAAACTGCCAATGGCCCGATGCTGGTAAAGATGAAAGATCATTCTTATTTTGTTCCGCTCGCAATGAATGGTAAAACAATTGTTGCAGAAGGAACAGCTACTTACAAAGAAACGCCTGTTGCCACTTTAAAACATTATGCTGAAGATGCCGGTAAATCAAAGGATGAGATCGCAGCCATCAAAGAGCCTAAAAAAGAAGTAGTGCTTGAGGCAAAAGGAATAATTGTGATGTAATATTTTTTTATAAAATAATTTGAAGGCTGTTCTGAAAAGAACGGCCTTTGTTTTTTGTACTTTTAATACATGAAAATATTTTCAGCTCTGCAGATCAAAGAATGGGATGCGTATACGATTGCCCACACTCCCATTACTTCATTAAACCTGATGGAACGGGCAGCTGTGGCCTGTTTCAAATGGATACAGTTGACGTATGGTGCTGAAAAAAATTATACAGTTTTCTGTGGAACAGGCAATAATGCTGGTGATGGTTTGGCGTTGGCCCGGATGATGTACGATGAAAATATATCCGTAAATGTTTTTATAGTTGGTGATATTGAACATGCATCGGCTGATTTCTTATCCAACCTGGAACGTCTTAAAAAAACTTCTGTGTCCATTCAGCAGATCAATTCCGCAGAAAATATTCCTGAATTGCCAACTGGTATTATCATCGATTGTATTTTCGGAACAGGATTGAATAAATCACCCGAAGGAATTTATAGATCATTGATCGGTGTCATCAACCAATCTGGTAAAAAAATAATTTCCATCGATATGCCGAGCGGATTATTTGCCGATAAAACTTCCAAAGGAAATACTGTTATCAATGCAACACATACTCTGACTTTTCAATCAGTAAAGCTTGCTTTTTTAATGGCAGAAAATGAAAGCTATGTTGGTGAAATGCATGTACTCGACATAGGGCTAGATGAACATTTTTCTGAAACCGAGAAAAGCAATTATTTTTTTACAGAAGAAAATCAAATAAAAAAATTACTGCGTCCAAGAAAATTGCATGCACACAAAGGTGTTTTCGGACATGCATTACTGATCGGCGGAAGTCATGGTAAAATGGGCGCTCTGATTCTTTCTTCGAAAGCCTGTCTGCGCAGCGGCGTTGGTTTACTCACTGTTTCAATTCCGGAGTCAGAGAATAGTATTCTTCAGACAACAGTTCCCGAGGCAATGACGGAAACGAATGAACTGGCTGCAAATGATCTTGAAAAATATACAGCATTTGGTATTGGTCCGGGATGGGGGACAGACGATGCAGCTCAAAAACAATTGCATTTTATTTTACAGCAGTATAAAAAGCCGGTAGTATTGGATGCAGATGCGTTAAATTGTTTATCGCTGAATAAAGAATGGTTGAAATTATTACCTACAAATTCTATCATTACGCCACACCCCAAAGAATTTGAAAGATTATTCGGCAGGACCGAAAATGATTTTGCCAGACTTGAGCTTGCAAGACAACAGGCGGCATTGTATAAAATTTTTATTGTTTTAAAAGGACATTATACTGCGATCATAACACCCGATGGCGAAATCCATTTCAACAGTACCGGCAATGCAGGCATGGCTAAAGGAGGCAGCGGCGATGTGCTGACAGGAATAATAACCGGACTACTTGCCCAGGGTTATTCATCAAAAGATGCAGTATTACTTGGAGCATATCTTCACGGACTTGCGGGCGATATAGCCGCACTCGAATTTTCACAAGAGGCGATGACAGCTTCTGATATCATTCATAAACTTTCCAAAGCCTTTCGCAGGCTGAATTTGAACGATAAAGCGCCTGATTAAAGCACCGGAAAAGATTTGTGTATAGTTTTTCTACAGTTTCTGATATTAAAGACCTGTTTTTCAACCCATTTACCTATTTTTGCCACCCAAAATTTAACAGATATAAATTATATGGACAAACTATTTTATGCCGTTCCGGCGATGGGTGTTATCGGATTGCTTTATACCCTGATCAAATATCAATGGGTATCGAAGCAGGATGCAGGCGACAGTCGTATGAAAGAAATCAGCACTTATATTGCTGAAGGCGCTATGGCATTTTTGAAAGCAGAATGGAAAATTCTAACATACTTTGGTGTGGTGGTAGCTTTATTGCTGGCCTTTATGGGAAGCAGAAGTGTGGAATCGCATTGGTCTATTGCAATTGCTTTTGTAATCGGAGCATTCTTTAGTGCATTGGCCGGTTATATCGGTATGCGTGCAGCTACCAAAGCAAACGTGCGGACTGCGCAAGCCGCAAAAACATCTTTGTCCAAGGCGTTGAATGTTTCATTTACCGGCGGTGCTGTAATGGGAATGGGCGTTGCGGGCCTGGCTGTATTAGGGCTTGGTGGTGTGTTTATTATTCTCATAAGATATTTTGCTCCGGGTGCTTTGGCAAATTCACATGAAGTAACGAGGGCGATAGAAGTACTCACAGGATTTTCTTTGGGTGCTGAAAGCATTGCATTGTTTGCCCGTGTGGGTGGTGGTATTTATACAAAGGCTGCTGATGTTGGGGCTGATCTTGTTGGTAAAGTAGAAGCAGGTATTCCTGAGGATGATCCGCGCAATCCCGCAACCATTGCGGATAACGTAGGTGATAATGTGGGCGACGTTGCAGGTATGGGCGCCGATCTTTTCGGTTCTTATGTTGCAACAGTATTGGCTACGATTGTTCTCGGTCATGAAGTAACAGATAGCACAGCAAGTGCACTGACCGATGGATATTCCGGCTTCTCCCCGATTCTTTTACCAATGTTGATCGCAGGTGTTGGAATTATTTTTTCTATTATCGCGACTTTCTTTGTCCGCATCAGTGACTCTGCGGGCATCAGTACACATGTGGTACAGAAAGCTCTGAATATGGGTAACTGGGGTTCAATTGTATTAACAGCAATCGCTGCATATTTCCTTTGTGATTTTATATTGCCTTCAGGCGAAATGTATTTACGTGGTTTTGCATTTACTAAAATAGAAGTGTTTGGTGCTATCGGAGTTGGATTGGTTGTGGGTACATTAATGAGCATCATTACAGAATATTATACCGCAATGGGTAAACGTCCCGTGAACAGCATTATCCGTCAATCGGGAACTGGTCATGCTACCAATGTTATTGGTGGTTTAGCTGTGGGAATGGAATCTACTTTTCTTCCTATCCTCGTTTTGGCAGGTGGTATTTATGGATCTTATGCGTTTGCAGGATTGTACGGTGTAGCGATTGCAGCTGCAGGTATGATGGCAACAACTGCCATGCAATTGGCAATTGATGCATTCGGTCCGATAGCAGATAATGCAGGCGGCATTGCCGAGATGAGCGAATTACCAAAAGAAGTCCGTGAAAAAACAGACGTGCTCGATGCTGTAGGTAACACAACAGCGGCAAGTGGTAAAGGCTTTGCCATTGCGTCTGCAGCATTGACTGCACTTGCATTGTTTGCAGCATATGTAGGTGTGATCAATCAGAACGGTTTTAAAATGGATGGTATTAATATTTATAATGCAACGGTTCTTGCAAGTCTCTTTGTTGGCGCAATGATCCCTTTTATATTTTCATCTCTTGCAATCCGTGCAGTAGGTGAAGCAGCCATGGCAATGGTGGAAGAAGTCCGTCGTCAGTTCCGCACTATTCCCGGTATTATGGAAGGAACAGGTAAACCTGAATACGATAAGTGCGTTGCAATTTCTACTGAAGCATCTATTAAAAAAATGATGCTGCCCGGTGCAATTGCAATTATTTCTCCACTGATCATTGGTTTTCTTTTAGGCCCCGAAGCATTGGGAGGTTTCCTGGCAGGCGCAACCGTTAGTGGTGTATTAATGGGAATGTTTCAGAATAATGCAGGCGGTGCATGGGATAACGCTAAAAAATCTTTTGAAAAAGGAGTTGAAATAAACGGCCAGATGTATTATAAAGGTTCTGACCCGCACAAGGCTTCAGTAACCGGCGATACAGTTGGTGATCCTTTTAAAGACACGAGCGGGCCTTCAATGAATATTCTTATCAAACTGATGAGTATTGTATCATTGGTGGTGGCTCCTACCCTTGCCAATCTGCACAAGAACAGCAACCACAATACTGTTACAAATAAAAAAGAAGTAATAGCGCAGTTGAAGATCACCAATGACGATAACAATGTTACGGCGGTTAAAGATGATAAAGAATCGATCCGTATTAATTCTGATAACCTGGTGAATGCTTTGGCTGCAGATAAATTACTGGACAAAGAAAACTTTAAACTCGCTGTAAAAAAAGGAAAGCTTTTGATCAACGACACAGAACAGAACGAGGCAACAAATGCTAAGTACCAGTCTATGATCAGTTCATTTGAAGGAAAAGACGTTGAGTTCAGCAGAACGCAAAAATAATTTTCACCGGAATAGTATCTATTCCCGGATGATTTAAAGATTATAATCAGACCATTAAGCAATAGACCTGGTGTTTTCACACCGGGTTTTTTATTTTAGAATCAATCCGATTGGTGGCTTTAACAAATTGAGAATTAAGAATTAAAAAAAATCTCAATTTGTGACAGGATTTAAATGATCATTTTACTCATCCGATCGAAAACATTCTAAATTTTCAATTCTTAATTCTTAATTTTTTTATAAACGGCTTTTGCTGTTACGAATAAAGTCGTAATTTGCCGTACGAAAACAATCGTAACATGACAATACTGAAAACGAATAAGCCCACAGAAAGTGAACTGGAAATATTACAGGTACTCTGGGATAAAGGCAACGCAACTGTAAGAACAGTTCATGAAGAACTTTCCAAAACCAAAGATTCAGGTTATACCACTACCCTCAAACTGATGCAGATCATGTTTGAAAAAGGCCTGGTAAGTCGTGATGACAGCAACAAAACCCATATCTATCAACCCGTTGTTACCCGGATTAAAACGCAGGGTCAGTTTTTAAATAAAATGATTAACACGCTTTTTGCCGGATCTTCTGCCGAATTGGTAATGCAGGCATTGGGCAATCATACTGCCAGTGCTGATGAACTCAAAAAAATTGAAGCACTTATTGCCGATCTGAAAAATAAACATTAATATTTTTTATTTCATGAGCCATTTTGCATACAGCTTTTGTGTAACGCTCTTCCACAGTTTGTGGCAGGCAGCACTGTTGCTGTTGTTTTATGTGCTTTCTTCTAAAATGTTTTTGAGTAAAGTGTCGGCTGCGGAAAAAAGAAATTTTCTTTTTTCTATGATCATTGCTCAGTTGGTTCTTTCAGGGGTTACTTTTTTTATTTATTTTTTAAGGCCGGAGCAATTTGCTTCAGTTGCGGTCAATCGTTTTATCAATGAATATTTGCCGGCGCAGAATTTACAGCCCTTTACAATTCCGGCTTTCGTTACATATCTGCTGCTGCTGCTCCACCGCATCTTTAAAGCGTTTGCAGGCTGGCAGAAATTTAACCGTATTTATAAATCAGGATTACAAAAACCAGGTCTGGACCTCCGTCTTTTTACAACATCAACAGCTCACCGGTTTTCTATAAAGAAGCCTGTACAGTTGTTTTTGAGCAGCACCATTCAAACACCTGTTACTTTTGGTTTTTTAAAACCAGTGATATTACTCCCCGTTGCGTTGGTCAACCAGATCAGTGTAGAACAGGCCGAAACCCTGATTATTCATGAACTCACGCACATAAAGGCAAACGATTTCCTGTATAACTGGATACTCGTTTTTTCAGAAACCTTTTTTTTCTTCAACCCGTTTATCATCAGCATTTGCAAAAAAATAAAACTGGAAAGAGAAAAAAACTGCGATACCAGTGTGATTCATTTTAAATATTCTGCCGCTTTATACGCACAAACATTATTACAGGCTGAAAAAATAAAGCAGGCCATTCCGGTTTTTCAACTGGCGGCTGTTTCATCAAGATATGAACTACTGAAACGTATTCAGTTCTTTTCATCTGCAGATGCCGGCAACAGAAAAAATAAAACACTGCTCCTTCCTTCATTCATATTACTTGCCTTACTGTTTTTTTCCTGCTATTCTGTTTTACAATTTCAATCGCCCCGGGAAAAAAATATTCAAATAATTACAGTTGACCCGGCCGTTGATAAAACAAATGAATTAGCTGTAAGTTTTGTTAACCGCAATCTGCCTGCAATCCTTCCCGGTACAGCAAACAGGAATAGCGCAAAAATTGTGATGGATAAGAAACCGGTAAAGAATACTGCGCAGGTTTCAGCAACAGTTAATGATGATGCCACTTCAAAAGATAATGAATTGACCGCTGCCGGCTTCTCAGAAAATATGTTCAGCAAACAGGTCATCCTCCAGGAAGAAACTTCAGGAACCAAATCAACTTCTCTTAAAGTATATAACCTTGTATTTGAAAACGGAGAATGGATATTAAAACCGGACTGGATGGCTACATCACACATCGTTTCGCTTGATTCATTGATAAAGTTGGGCGACAGTTCCGGTGTGAAACTCTTATCGGATCAGCAATAATAAAACAAAGAAGTACTATCAGAAACTCCATTGTATTTGATCATTCCAAAAATTACTGAAGTCAAAATTAAAAAGTAAAAAAGCAGGCATAGCAATAGCCTGGCGCTTTCGTGATCACTCACTTTTTTAATTTTTACTTTTAACTTGCAACAACCGGTAAAGAGAATAATATTTACCAGTTATTCCTCGGACATGAATCACTGAATTTATTTCCCAGCATGAAGCCGAGCATAATCTCATGCGTATTACCAGCATAAGTTCTTAAACGGGAATCTGTAGCAACATCATACGCATAGCTGATATTAAACGTATTGGAAATATTGACACCGGCCATAGCTGCGAAGCCACCGAGTTCATCGGAAAATCTGTAATTGGCACCCACCCACAAAATATCCCTATACTGCGCTTTTACATTAGCGTGTATCTGCAATGGTTCAGGACTGACCCACTGCAATCCGATAGAAGGCAATAATGCCACTTCGTCATTAAGAAAAAAACGATAGCCCGCAGTACCAAAAATATGCGGCTGATAATAAGTTCCGTATTTATCATTGGAAACAAACTTTGCCTTACCGGGAATAATATTTAAAACAGATAAGCCCGCAAAATAATCTTTGGAGTATAACCATAATCCGGCACCCACTTCAGGCATCAGTTTTTTTAATTCCCCATTGCTGTATCCTATTGCAGGATCATTTGGATCAAGATTTCCCCAGATAATTTTAGAACGGTCTAAATTTACACTGCTCACTCCTGCCTGAAAGCCCAATGATAATGTAGTGCGTATTCCCAATGGCTTGTGATAAGCATACGACACATAACCAGACCATCTATTGAGATAACCCGTTTTGTCATTCAGAATAATAGCACCGATGCCACTATGCGGTTCGGATGCAGTGTATTGTTCCCAGTATTGTTTGCCACGTGGATTTTCTCCCGGAACAGCAAAAGAAGTGGCCGTTGTTTTATAATCTTTTTTATTGAGCGGGCCCTGTATACTCAGATAAGTTGTAACCGGTGCGCCTGTAATACCCGACCATTGATTACGGTAACTGATCTTTACATCTGTATAATTCTCAATACCCGAAAGTGCCGGATTTAAAATATAATTATTAAGAATATACTGGGTATAATATGGTTTTTGTTGTGCGTTGGCGACAGCAAATACCGCCAGGGCAGAAACAATCATTGCAAACTTTTTCATGTCCACTTTTTTAAAAAATCATTCAATTTTTTTCCTGTGGTTTTCATGGACATTGCCGGAAGGCCGGCCAACTGGATTTTGATATTGCAAACACTTAAACTCTTAGCTTCCTATTTTATAATGGTCACATATCCTGTCAATGGTGCTCTTCCGTTCTTTGGTTCAATGATATAATAATAAGTTCCAATCGGAAGTGGCTTGCCTTTATAAGTTCCGTCCCATGGTTTTGCGTAACCATGTGATTCAAAAACCAACTGTCCATACCTGTTAAACACCTGCACCCAGTTATCAGGATAAGTATCCAGATAATCAATCGACCAGAAATCATTAATGCCGTCGTTGTTAGGTGTAAATGTGTTTGGTATTACAGGGAACTTCAATAATTTGACAAATACTATATCACTTGCGCTGCATCCGCCTCTTGCAGTTACTGTTAAAGTATAACTGATATCGTTAGTTACTTTTGAAATAACAGGTGTTGAACTGGTCGGATCGTTCATAAATGTTCCGGGCAACCACAGATACTGCAGATCATTTCCGGTAACAACAGGTTGCAGCGTAATGCTGCCACCTTCCAGTACAAACCTGTCGGGACCTGCATTTACAGCCGGGAATGCATGTACCTGGAACTGTTTGGTAATATCATTCTTACAACCAAAACTATTGGTAATACTAAGTTTGATACTATACAGCAATGTATCGGTATAAGTATGATTGATGGGTGCACTCACACCTGCCTGGTTAATGGATGCAGAGCCATCCCCAAGATCCCAAATCCAGTTGGTTACGATGCCATCCGCTCCTGTACTGTTATCCGTAAATGTAGTTCCTGTACCAAGACAAACGCCTGTTGGATCAGCTAAAGTAAAATCTGCTAAAGGTTGTGGATGAAGATCGCTGTAAGGTTTCGTAACCGTACTATCACAACCCGCGTTTGAAGTAACCAGCAGGCTGATATTGAACGGTCCGTTATTATTGAAAATATGACTGCCGTTAACAGCAGTGGAAGTATTGGAACCGCTTAATGCATCTCCGAAATTCCATAAGTAGGTCATTCCACTTGCATCTGCAATAGTTGACAGATTGGTAAACGTAACATTCGCATTTGGCAGACAGGCAACCGGCATTGTGAAATCCGGTTTGGGTTGCGGACTCACTACAACCGGTATTGTTCTCACTGTGCTTTTACAACCATTACTGGTGACAACTTTTAAAGTAACATTATATGTCCCTGTTGCTGCATAGGTATGTGTAAATGGATTGGCAGTTGTTTTTACAACAGGTCCACTTCCATCACCAAAGTCCCAGGTCCAGGTAGTGATTATTCCTGCAGGTGCAGTGGAATTATCTGTAAAAGTGATTGCTTTCTTTTCACAACGGATAGCACTTACACTGAAATTGGCAGAAGCAGTATCCAGTACTTTAATGGTCTTGCTCAATGTATCAAAGCATCCGCCTGCAGTAGAAGTATAAGTATATTTTATGGTGAACGTACCAACCCCTGCAGTAACAGGTGTAAACAATCC
Organism: Ferruginibacter sp.; assembly: GCA_040003235.1. GTDB lineage: Bacteria > Bacteroidota > Bacteroidia > Chitinophagales > Chitinophagaceae > Ferruginibacter. The sequence goes on from JBDUCW010000069.1 coordinate 11,548, forward strand.
GGTAGCTGAAACTCCCGGCCCACTGTAAGTTGCAGTTCCTGGTACAGCACCAATTTCACTGGCCTGCGTGATCTGGTATGGAGCAGCATCGTAACAAATATCCGGAATATTATTAAACTGAACTTTAGGAACTGCATTCACAGTTATGACAACTAATTTATCATTCACGCAAAGTGTTCCTGAATAAGCACGGAAGCGGATTGTATAAGTCTTTGTTGTTTGCAGTGCTGGATATTTGTGTTTATATATCTTGTTTAATGTTGGATTATCATCCAGTGTATAATTTGGTCCGGCAGGAAGTGGAAAATTCAAATTATCCCAATAAATCTCTGCTTTGGTAATGTTCCCCGGATTTACTGTTGACAAATTTGTTATAGAGACCGAATCGCTGCCGCAGATGGCAGCAGCATTGGTCACAGTGAAATCCGCCGTAGGCGTAGCTCCATTGATGAATATATTTTGTATAAGAGTGTTGATGCAACCTGTGTTGCTGGTAACGGTAAGCGTTACAGAGAAAGAACCGGTACTGGTATATTTATGTGAACCATTCTGTGCGGTTGATGTATTCAAAGGTCCCGGATCACCAAAATTCCATGCCCATCCTGTAATTGTTCCGGTAGAAATTTTACTGGTATCTGTGAACAATGCATTTACGTCATTGAGACAAACTTCCGGAATCATAAATCCTGCAACAGGATTAACTGCTACAGTAATCGGTTTCTGGATCTGTGTACTTGAACAGCCTTTATCAGTTGTTACCGTTAATTTAATCTGATAAGGCGTTGCATTTGCTGAAGCAAAAGTATGTGCCGGATTCTGCAGCGCCGAAATGTTATTCGCTCCGCTCGACGGGTCACCAAAATCCCATGACCATGTATTCACAATTCCCGAATTAGGAACGGACAGATCTGTGAAATTAATGGTCTTGGTTTCGCAGGTAGGCGTGCTGTTGCTGAAATTAGCAACCGGCAATGCATTAATAGTTACAAGTGGCAATGTAAATGCTGCCGACACGCAATTGTTTACCGTAATTGATATTGTATAATTACCCGAAGCTCCAACAGTAACATTGGGAATAGTTGGATTCTGCAGACTGGATGTAAAGCCAGGACCAGACCAGGTATAAATTGCATTGCTAACAGCGGGTGTACTGAAACTTAAAGTACCACCGGCACAAACAGGGCTATTACTGGTTGATCCGCTTGGTGCGGCCGGTGCTGAAGGATCACTTAATATTTGATTGGCCGCATTGACGCTGGTGCAACCACTGTTGGTACAATTTATATTGCTGTAAGTTCCCGAAGCCAGTGTAGTGATCACGATCGTTCCCGAAGCACTTGCAGTTAATGATAACGGCGTTTGTGCAATACTGTTCTTCTGATAATTTACTGTATAAGTAAGTCCGGGGGTAAGTCCATTCAGTGTAATCGATCCGTCAGTCCCGCCACAGGTAGTAGGATTGGATGGAACTACACTGCTTACAACAGGTGTAGCATTTACTGTTACAACAAATGCTGTTGATTGTGCCGATGTGCAATTGTTCACCGTGATCGTTGCATAATATGAACCGCTTGCTCCGACAGTTGCATTGGTAATACTTGGGTTCTGGATATTACTGTTGAATCCTCCCGGGCCGGTCCATGCATAACTAATTGTGCCCGCAACTGCAGTTGATGCGTTAAGAGTAATGGTACTTCCGGAACAAAGTAATGAAGTGCCCGTTACTGTTGGTGGCGCAGGTGGCGCAGGATCTGTGAGGATCTGCGTAGCTGCGTTGCTGCTGGTACAACTTAATAAAGTAACATTAATATTACTGTAAGTGCCTGCCGTCAGTGCATTGATTATTACCGTTCCTGTTGCTCCTGCAACAATTGTAGAGGCTGTTTGCGGCGTTCCGTTCTTATCAAAATTAACTGTGTAAGAAGAGCCTGCTATAAGACCACTGAGTGTGATCGTTCCATCACTCCCGGTACAGGTAGTTGGATTGGCATGCACAATTGAACTGATAACAGGAATGGCAGTTGAAGTTACCGTATGACTGGCAGTATCACTATTACAACCTTTATCTGTAACAATCCAGTGCAGTACTGTAAATGTACCGTTGCTGGCGTAAGTATGCGAAATAGTATTTGTAGCTGAACTGATTATACCTGTTGCATCACCGAAATTCCAATAGTAAGTTATAATGGTATTTCCTGCAAGTGGATCACTGGTACTGGTAAAATTCATAGCTGTACCCGCGCAAACCGGCGCCGGTGCAGTGTAAGCCCCATGTGGTTGCGGATAGACTGTATTAAGATATTTAGTACTGTCATGCGAACAGCCGGCGGCACTGGTTACCGTTAGTTTAATCGGAAACCCTGGTGGCGGACCCGGAGGTGGTGCAGAAGTGAATGCATGTGTTGTTGGGTTAATGGCTGAAGTATTATTTGTTCCGCTCGCCGGATCACCAAAATTCCATAAATATGTGGCGGTTCCTATTGAACCGTCGGCAAGTACTGATGTACTGCTGAAAGGCGTATTACCGGTTGGAAGACAAACTCCGCCAGGTAGATTAAAGTCAACAAAGGGAACAGGATTTACTTTAAAAGAATTGGTTAAGATCAGACTCTGACAACCACTGTTGGTTTCAACAGTAAGCGAAGAAGTAAGTGTTGGCGTCCAGTTGTTATAAGTATGCACCTGTGAAGCTGTTGCTGCCGATGTAGCAAGAGTTGTATTGCCATCGCCGAAATCCCAGTACCATTTAGTTAATGTGCCTGGAGCAGAAGCGGTAGATAGGTCGGTGAACGTGATTGGCATGCCTTCACACACCGGGTTTGATCTTGTAAAATTTGCAACAGGCTTATCGGTAATTGTTACGGTAAGTGTGCTGTTGGTAGTAGTAAGATTGGTGGTATCGCTGAGGCAACCTGGGGTTGTAATCGTTGAAAATTTTATCACATAAGTTCCGGCCTGCGCAAAAATATGTGTTGGATTTTTCAAAGCGGATTTGTTATTGCTGCCACTTGCAGGGTCATCAAAATCCCAGTCCCATTTATAAGTAGGTTTAGTTGTAATTGTTGCGTCATTAAACTGCACTGGCGAGCCAACGCAGCCGTTGCTGGTATAAGTGAAATTTGCTATTGGTGGACTGGAAACTTCCAGATCAAAGTCGATATCCTGCGTAGTACCACAGCCTCCGATAGCAGTTGGCGAATATGCTGTGATTGAAATGGGATAAGTTCCTACTGTGTTGATTGTATAAGGGGTGGGAAGAGAATACCAATAGATCGTTTTGCCATTTACATTAGTGGTGGAATCAATCAATGTAGGTGGATAATGCAGCAGCACATTCGGAGGAGTAGGCGCCGGTAATCCGCTGAGATCCCAGTACAGCGAATCTGCTAAATAAGGAAGTGATACTTTAAATCTGAAAGGAGACCCTGTACAAACTGATGGAGTTGTCTCAATACCATATTGCGAAGTAACACCGATCTGCTGGTAAAGATCCCGGACATTCGTCCCTGCTGAATAGGCATAAGTTTCAGCATTGCCATATCCATAAGCCAAAGCATTAAAACCGGAATCCGAAACAAGTGTATGACTTGTTACAGAAACGTTGGGAATATATAAATAAGAATAATTAATGTCTTGCGGATGCACAACCCAACTAGCCGCAGAAACAGGATTTCCGTCAAACTTGAAAGAAGAAATTCCTGTACCCGAATTCTTCATAATAACATGCAAATGATGTTCCTGGGCTCCCGCTGCCGTTAACGGGGTACTGATCAACGTTACTTTACTGATATTCTGTTCAACAGGATTCAATACCACCATATCAGGATCGTAGGGAGAACCATTACCAAGACATCCCTGGCTGGTAAAATACTGTGTCACAGAAATGGGCTGATCAGCCTCAACAAGATTGCCGGTACTGGTATTAAACTGATAATATCCGTTGGTAAATAAAGCTGGATTGATGAGCGTTCCGTTTACATATACATTGGTTGCAGGATCATTTTTTATTACCCTGTAAAAAGTATAAGGGCGGTTATAGCTTGGTATCGTAAGATATTTTCTTCCCCATGAGGTTGCCGGATAGAGTTGTTGATAGAGATTATCAGCACTTCCCCCCGCACAACCTAATGCCAGTTTACCACTTCCGGAGAAAACCGCGATTCTTTTACAACCGTCAATGCCTGATGCAATTGCTTTTACAGAAGTTCCTGATAAATCTACGCCGTTGTTACCGGAAGTAGTACCGAGTACCTGGTATACCTCGCCTTTATTGAGTGTTATATTATGTTGGGTATTCGCGGCCCAGCCACCTTTTGTAGCCGCTTTTGGAATAATTTCCACTGTTGTATTATCTTCTACTGCAACAATTGTAATATAAGAACAGGCATTGGCCTCATTTGAATTTTGCGTAAAACTCATTCCGTAATATTCTTTGCCCAATACATTGGTAGGCAGACATAATGTTGCAGCACTGGCCTGGCTCCTTGTGATAAAAGAATACACAACGATTGGTTTGGCCGCAGTTACATGAATTGCTTTGTTGGTAAAAAGCCCGTCTGCATTGATAAAATATGAATTGGGAATTACTACTGAAACTACCTGGTTGGGTAAAATGGTACCAGTCTGCAAGGTTCCGACATTATAAATATCAACGCTGAAAGTAGTACTTACATCAGATGTCAGGTATAAGGTCATTACCGGAGCACCGCCTGTATTGACCATTCCAACATGGTAGCTGTATGCCAGCCAGAACTCTTTTCCCTTGTTACTGAAATCCTGGGACAAAGCTGTAAATGAAATTGCTAACGCAAGTGCTGCGAGTATAAATTTTCTCATCTGCATAAATATAAAAGGATTCGCAATATAAGCAAAAGTACCTGAAACCGAGAGCCGTTAACATCGGGTTTTGCTGCCTTTGGGGACAACTTGTGTGAGATAAATAATTGCCTTTTTTTAAGCCCCCGGTTCGTGTTTCCTTCGGGAATCCTTCGGGACTTGTTCGGGATTGTTCGGTAATCCCCGAAGAACATCGAAGGATCCCCGAACAAAACCCGAAGCAAACACGAACAAGACCATCGGGATAACCGTAATATTGAGTTTTGAAAAAGCCTTTAATTGCAATCGGAGGTTTTTTCGAAGTAATAAGCTCAGACTTAAAACCTATAACCTAAAACTTATAACTTTCTCAGTGCGCAAAATCCAGGTCAAACTTGCCTTTGATGCGTTCCATGGAAGGATTGAAATAACCAAATTTCAATTGCGGGAATTCTTCAGCGAGTAATTCCATCATTTGTTTGATACCCATATTTTCGCCGGTTTCGGCAATACCAATTTTAGCCATATACCAGTCGGGATCAATATTAAAATTGCGCCATTGAATCATACGCAATCCCGTTTCCCTGATCAGTTTCCGCAACGCTTCATATTCTTCAATACTGTCAGTCATGCCCGGGAATACAAAATAATTAATGCTGGTCCACCCACCGAAACTGTTCACTACTTTCAGACTTTCAACAATATCATCAAACACATAATTATTGGGCCGGTAATATGGCGTATAAATTTTTTCTCTGGCAGAATTGGTACTTACACGGATACTATTCAAACCTGCTTCACACAAGGCTTTCACGGCATCGGGTTTACTGCCGTTGGTATTAATATTGATATTCCCTTTTTGTGTATGCTTTCTTATTTCAATGATCGCTTCACGGATGGTTTCCCACATCAGCAAAGGTTCACCTTCGCAGCCCTGTCCAAAACTCACAATCGGAAATGGCGCAGTTTCAAGATGCGGCACAGTGAATTCCACGATCTCTTCCGCAGTAGGTTTAAAAGTCAGACGGTCCTGTGTACTTACAATGGTTTCTTCCAGTGGTTGAAAAGAAATACAACCGATACAATTGGCATTGCAGGCAGGTGATGTAGGTACCGGGCATTCCCATCTTCCCAATGCAAAATTTCTTGCCGCAGGACAGGTATAAGTCTGGCAACAGTTTTCCATTAAATGTTTTACCAGCCGGTTATGAGGAAAGGCTTTTAATAAATGATCGGTTCCTGCATCAATTTTTTCCTGGTCATATCCCACAGATTCCTGGCGGATATCCTGCTCGATACGAACTGCGGGAACATAAAATTTTTCGTCCTGCCAACCGGCAGCAGTATAACAAAACAATGGTAAAACGGGAGCTTCCGGAAGCGTTTCGTATGCAGCAATATAAAGGCCCGTATGAGCGGGTGGAATAAAAGCTGCAACGGCCCAGCCTTTTTCGCAGAGCCGCATTTCACCGCTTTTTACATCAATACCAATTCCACGTCTTCCGGGAAGTTCATACAATTGCCCACCTTCGGGTAATTCGATCCATTCGTCTGCAGGAACAGGTATTGCATCCCAGCCGCTGCGGCCGGTTACATAAAGAGAAGTGTCTTCGAAAATGTTGCCGTTGCCGTCGGAATATAAAATAAAAGGACTCATGAAGAATTGATAATTAAAAAATGATAATTGATAATCCCTTCAGTTTAAAGCACTGTTCTGCAAAGGATGGAAGTTTCGAATTGAACATTATCAATTATCAACTATCCACTATCAATTACCCATTGACACACATTTTTTTGCAAAAATCGTCAATTTGTTCCAACTCTTCTATTTTTAAATTGCGGCGGAGTTCAAAATGAATTTTCCGGTTGCGGAGGGTTTCAATAATAATGCTGTGGTATCTCGGGAAAATAGATTTTACATCCACCCAGCTGATCTCTGCATCTTTAATAAAATTTGGAATGGTAATGCCGGTCTGGCTGATGTCCACTGAATCATTCCTGAGAATTCTTCTTTCGCGGTAAAATAAAAAGAAATAAGCAGCAGAAAAAACGAGGTGACAATAGCCTAAGAAAGTATGATCATCGCTGACCAGTGTGAGCCCGATGCCGCAAAGAAAAATCGCTTCCATCAACCGGAAGATAAGATTCAGGCGCGGTGCTTCAGAGATCGCTGCTGCATTAAAAAATACAAGTATTAAAATGTCGGCCCCGATAAAAACCTGCGACCAGCATAATAATTTATCTGCATCGTGATACTGGAGCTGGTGCATGGCATTAATAATGATAACCGAAGCAGCAATAAAATGTAAGATCCTTGCTGAGCGTTTTAATAATTCAAATGCGGGATGTACAATGTGGAGGGAGTATCTGGTATTCATAATCAGGTAATTTGGCTTTAGATGCCAGGGCTTGGAAAGTCCATAAATGAATAGCGAATCTTTAGTAGCTAGTAGCGGGCAGGTCAGGTAATAGCTGCAAGATGTCCTTTTGCAAAATCATTGAATGCAGATTCATCAATTGAATTTGCATCATCAATTTCTGCCTGCAATAAACGATCATTTTTAAAATCGATACTGAGCAGCTGATCTTTGAGAACCACATTGGAAAGCTCTTCCCACTGAATGATCTTTTTTGGAACTGATGGGAATTCGATCTTATCCGTAAAAAAATAAACAACCGAGGGAAGTCCGGCAATTGTATTCATTATAACAACCAGTAATAATATCGGCACCACCCAATAGTATTGATATAATATCCATACAACACACATCGAAAGATACATGCAGTTCAATGATGTTAAGAAGGGAAACCGTTTGAAAATATAAATATTTTTTATGAGCAGAAAAAAAACAAGCGCCGCAATACCCGCAACAGCAACAGTTTTCACAAAGCCATTATTACCCGAAACAAGCAGTATTGAAAAAATGATCAGGTGAAGATACCCGATGACGACAGCCAGCAACCTGTAACTTTTTACGCGGTTCTTTTTTAGTAAAAACTGGAAGGAATAATTAATTGCTGAGGATTCTCGGTTCATGCTAATACCCGCGAATATACAAGAAATAATAATCTGAATATCCGGTACCGCTTTCTAATTGGTATTGGATGCCATTAAAAAATTACAAAGTTCGAACAATATCCTCGCTCCTACTTTTTCATCCCAGTCATCATGACTGATCCCGACTTCATTGAGATTAAATCCAATGAGCTGCCGGCCACTGTCGATCACGCTTTTAAAAAGATAATGTATCTGTTCCGTATTGAAACCTCCGGCAACAGAAGTGCTGGTATGCGGACAAAGTTTTGGATCCAGTCCATCAATGTCTACGCAAAAAATAACTTTTTCAGGCAGCTGTGCAACAATATCATCTGTGATCTGTTTCCAGGTCTCGCCTTCAAAAATCCTTTTCTTGATAGCAACATCCAGGAAAGTGCTGATCCGCTCACCGCTGTTACGGATAACATTCCATTCTTCTTCTGCAAAATCACGGATGCCCAGCTGCACTAATTTTTTGATCTGTGGAATCTGTTCCAGCGCGTTATAAAAAAGGGATACATGTGAATAGGTAAATCCTTCATAGGCTTTGCGCATACCGCAATGTGAATCGATATGAAGTATTCCGAAATCATTGTGTTTTTCTGCAAGCGCTTTGTAATAACCAAACGGCGTACTCAGATCACCTCCCAGTAAACCCACCAGTTTATCTTTGTCGAGTAATGCGGTAGTTTGTTCCTGTACCCAGTTGTTCAGGAACAGGCTGCCTTCATTGATTTCGCGGAGGCTTTTGCACATGAACTTATTGTTCTCCAGCTTTTCACCATCGGTGATATAATTTATATACAGTTCTGCTTCTTTGCGCAGGTAATCGCTTTTTAATAAAATCTTTTTATCGGGCTGCTGCATAAAATAACCCTGTCTCCAGCAATCGGTGTATTGGGGATCATACAGTTCAATAAGCAGGCTGCTGCGGAATATATGTTCCGGAGCCCTTGCTGTGCCTGCGTTCCGGCTTACAGTAACTTCCCATGGTACTGGCAGGATGATCAATCGGGCATCATCTTCTGAAAAAGGTAAACCAAAAATATTATTATTGGGATTGCTTACTGCATCGGGGTTAAACTGAGAGAGGTCTGTCATGAGAATTGATCCGGGTTTTATTAAATCCCTTTAAAAACGAAAAGAGCACAAAGATAGTGTGCGGAAGACAAATCTGGTGATGTGAGGATGTGGAAATATGAGGATGTGGAAATATTAGGATGCGATTTGGTAATTTGGTGATGATGGTGATGCCTCTAAGTTTATCTTATCCGAAAATACATCGCGGTGCAGCAAAAGCTACCGGATTGAAAAAATCTCCATATCTCTACATCTTCACATTCTTTATCACATTTTCATATCTCCACATCTTCACATTTTTAAGTAACTTTGCCGCACATTTTAAATCATGAAGCGTACACATATAATTATCCTGGTAGCCATCGCCATTTCAGTAGTTGGATTATTTGTTTTGATGGGCAAAGATTTCAGCACCGTAGATACCATCGCATCGGCCAGGCAAAAACAGGGAAAATATGTACACATCAATGCCGAACTGGACAAAACTTCCATTGAATATGACGCGGCAAAAGATCCCAACTATCTTGCTTTTTTTGTGGCAGATAGTCTTGGTGACAGAATAAAAGTTATTTACCATAACAGCAAACCTGCAGAACTTGAAAAGAGTGACCGTGTGCTGATCCAGGGCAAAATGCAGGGAGATGTGTTTGAGTGTAAAAGCATCAGCCTGAAATGTCCCAGTAAATATAAAGACGATAAAAAAATGCTGGAAAAAAGCGTGACTGCTAATTAATAACTATAAAACAGATTCAACCTGATCACACGAATGTTCAATTTGATTTATCCGTGTAATCCTTAAAAATCCGTGTAACTAAAAAGATCATCTACATTCACTAAAATCCAAATGGAAAATAACGGAGAACATCTGCTCATAGGAAATCTTGGTCACTTCTTTGTATTACTCGCCTTTGTAGCTTCACTTATTTCTACCATCGGATATTTTAAATCGGGTGCATCAATCAATTTTACAGACAAGCTCAGCTGGCGCAGATTTGCAAGGATTGCTTTTTTAATTCAGGCGCTCTCTGTACTCACCGTTTTCTTTATCATTTTTATTATCTGCAAAAATCATTATTACGAATACCTGTATGCTTTCAAACATACCAGTAATGAACTGGAACCAAAATATCTGCTCGCCTGCATCTGGGAAGATCAGAGCGGAAGTTTTTTATTATGGAGCATCTGGCATTGCGTACTCGGTTCTTTATTAATATGGAAAAGCAAGGAATGGGAAGCTCCGGTTATGACGGTGATCGGTCTTGCGCAGGCATTTATTGCATTGATGCTGCTGGGCATTTATATTTTTGATGTTAAGATCGGCAACAGTCCTTTTGCTTTAACTAAAAATGAAATCGAAGCGCCTTTCTTCAGCATGCCCGATTATCTTCCACGCCTCACCCGTATGCATGAAGAGAACAGGATGGGACTGAATGTGCTGCTGCGTAATTACTGGATGGTGATACATCCTCCCGTGCTCTTTCTTGGTTTTGCAAGTACCATTGTGCCTTTTGCATTTGCGTATGCAGGGATACAGAGCAAACGTTTTGCAGACTGGGTGAAACCTGCACTGCCATGGGCTTTGTTCAGCGCCTGTGTTTTGGGCGTAGGTGTAATGATGGGTGGAAAATGGGCTTACGAGTCATTGAACTTCGGTGGTTACTGGGCCTGGGATCCTGTGGAAAATGCTGCGTTGGTGCCATGGATGGTACTGGTTTCAGGCATCCATTGCATGGTCATCTTTAAGGCAACCGGACAATCATTACGCGCCGCTTACCTTTTTTCTATACTCACTTTTGTGCTGATATTATATGCAACATTTCTTACCCGTACAGGAATATTGGGCGATGCATCTGTTCATGCTTTTGTAGAAGCAGGATTGCCGATGAAAATTCTTATTGGCTCATTTGTGCTGGTGTTCACAGTTCCTTCATTGATATTGTTTTTCAGTAATTATAAAAAAATTCCTTCGGTAGAAAAAGAAGAGGCTATCAGTTCCCGTGAGTTCTGGATGTTTATCGGTTCACTGGTATTTTTTCTTGCCGCATTTTTTATCATTGCCAAAACATCCTGGCCGGTGATCCATAATTTTTATTCCTGGATAACGGGGCATGAAGCTGATAAAATCGCCGAAGGCGAAAATGCAGAATACTCTTATAATAAGGTAGTAATACTGGTTGCCGTTATTATTGGTGTGCTCACTGCCTTTACCCAGTATTTCAAATATAAGTCTACCCCAAAAGGATACACACTTAAAAAAATTGCGATCCCAACCATCATTGCATTAACGGTAACAATATTGTTATCCATATTTTATCCCATTACTTATTATAAAGAGACAGCAGGTTTTCTTGGGGCCATTTATGCTGCTTTGTTTGCGGGAATTTATTCTGTAGTGGCCAACGCCACTTATATCTGGACCGGCATTAAAGGAAACATGAAGAGTGCGGGTGGTTCGGTGGCGCATGTTGGTTTTTCACTTATGCTGGTGGGCATACTCATTTCTGCCGGCAATAAAAAAACGATCAGTGATAACCGTGTTACAGGTATGAACCTGCAGGTTGGGATTGATCCGCAGACAAAAAAGCAGGATAATCCATTGGATAATCTTACACTGGCGAGGCAGATGCCTACACGCATGGGACCTTATATAGTAACTTATATAAAAGATTCTGCAGGGGCAGAAAAAGATAAGGTCATTTACCAGTTACTGTTTGAAAAGAAAGATGAGCTCACGCAAAAAACAACGGATAGTTTTTACCTGTATCCCGATGTTTATATAATGAAGGGCGGCGGCATGAGCAGTAATCCGGATATCAGGAATTACCTGAACAGGGATGTGTTTACGTACATTTCTTATGCGGTCAATAAAAAAGAAAATGATCGTGACACTGCACAGTTCAAAACCTCTGAATTAAATATTGGAGATACTATTTAT
>JBDUCW010000070.1:0-23233 GCA_040003235.1 Ferruginibacter sp.
GAAAATAAATGGTGCCGCCTCCGGTTTTTGATGCAGCATCAATTGCTTTTGCAATAGCGGTTGTACAAAGTTTGCTGCTGTCATTTTTTGCTCCGTATTTTATTACGTTATAATATTGTTGTGCGCTGATTGTTTTGATAAAAAGAAAAACTATAATGGTAAGTGTGACTTTCATTTCATAAAATATTATTGTTTAGAAAAATAAATTTGCGTTCGGTGCGGACACCGACCACGGGGATAGATATTTTCCCGCAGGAAAATAAATGGTGCCGCCTCCGGTTTTTGATGCAGCATCAATTGCTTTTGCAATTGCAGTTGTACAGAGTTTGCTGCTGTCATTCTTTGCACCATATTTTATGACATTGTAATATTGTTGCGCACTGATTGTTTTTGAAAAAAGAATAGCGGTCGCAACAGTTATTATTTTTATTTTCTTAAGCATTGTGTTGAGTATTTTATAATCGTTACTGTATTCATTATCAATTATCCATTATTCAATTATCCATTACTCAAACAGCCAATCAATTTCCTTCTTCACGCCCTGCGATGTTAGACCTGCATCATAAACCGGAAACGGGTCTTCATCGTTTACAAAACCCAGTACCAGGCAAATTCCTTTGGGCAATATCAAACTGTTATTCCCGGCTTTGAAAGAATAAGTATGCACATTCACTGGCGGCATTCCTTTGATCACAACCGCATTGGCAATTTTTATTTCGGCCTGTCCATAATTATTCGCAGCGGCATCAGTTTCCAGTTCGGGTGCTTTTAGAAACTTAGGGTCTTCACTATTGAAATATCCAACCAATACTTTTACAGCTTTTTTATTGGAAAAATTGAGCGTCGTTGCGACGTTCATTTGAACTTTTGCCGAATTCACAATACCGAAAAGTCCGCTTAACTCATATGCGTAATCTGTGATAATTACGGATGTATCGCTGAAGGGTTTGTATCCCGTTTCGAGTAAATATCTGCCCCACAATCCTTTGTCTGTCACATCGGCATTTTGTAAAGGTTTTCTTTTTTTAACTGCAGCAGATGGATTTTTCTTTATTGAATCCGAGGCAAATTTAAAACGCGACAGCTCTGCTTCAAATGGAATCAGCACTTCGGCCCAGGTCTTGAAAGTCCCGTCGGCACCACGTATCGGGATCTTTCTTTGTTTGGTCTGCATACTGTTCGCATACAGATATGTTCCTTTCGTAAGCTCAACTAATTTTTTATAACTCTGTAGACTTTGTTCCAATAAAGGCAATGCTTTATCGAGATCATGAACATCATTTGAATATTTATATCTCAATACCAGCAATGCTGCCTGCGCCTTTTGCGCGTAATGATCGGCCAATGCTTTATAACAATACATATCATTTTTAATGCGGTTGAATTCATCTTTATTTTTCTTAACAGCAACTGCAGCTTTTTCAATTGCTGCAATTGCTTTGTTTCCGTGCTCCTGTACTTCCCTGATGATCTGCACCGGCGTTTCACCAATATGCTTTTCATGATTCCATTCTTTTTCGGCGTATTCGATCAGTTTCTCTCCTTCCGGACTTTCAGAATCGTACAACAGATCAAACAATCCAAAACGATAAGGATTGATGAGTTGAGTCATCAACATTCCCAAAGTCAACGTCTGCCGGTTGCCGTCAGTGATACCGAAACGTCTCAATAATTTCGGGGCAATCTCGCCTGATTCTTCATAAGCAGCTGCAATATTTTTTCCTGCAGTTTTATCGGCTCCGAATTTCGCAGCAATTATTCCTGACCAATAGTTTTGCTCTGCAATGCTGTCGCGATGCGCATTCCATGCATAACGGCTCCACTCTTTATACCAGAGCCAATCACGTTCAATCTGTAATAAACGTGGTGAAGTTTTATCGGCACTGTAAGGCCAGTCCCAATAAGAAGCCTGCGGATATAAATGCAGACCGTTTGCTTCGTAAATATTGTGCATGGCCAGAACTGATTTCTGAATAAAACCTGCGGCTGCATAACGGAATGGTTCCAGGTTGGCCATGATGTGCACGTTTTCGATCTGTACAGAACCGAGCCTGCTCAGTGTTCTGTGCAGTTCGGCCCAGGAGCCACGTGGTTCATAAGTAGTAAGCGCTTCACCATTGAACTTAGCTTCCGTAAATAAATTATCATACAAACCTTTCGAAGCTTTGATCACAGAAGGCGCATCGGTATCATGTGCTCTTAAAACAAGTGGTGGCTCTTCTGTTTTTCCCAAAGCTTTCAATCCATCTTTTATTCCGGGAATAATTGTTTTGGTAAACCATTCAATATCATCATTGCCCACGCCTTCCATGGCTTCGCCCAATGCCACCATCAATCCAACGTTCGGATATTTTTCTACGAATGCTGCAATTGATTTTCTGGTGTAATCAGCGATCAATGGAATTATATGCCGGTTGCGGTCCTGCGTTTTAATATGATTGTGTTCTGCAAAAGGTTTTGATACGATGATATTATAAAACATCTGTATCACCCAGATGCCACGCTTATCGGCTTCTTCTGTGAGAAATTTAAAAATGTCTTCGTTCTTTTTAAAAGTTGCATCATCTACTTCCACTGCATAAGGATAATCTTTTAATTTAACGAGTGAAGCAAAAGGGTGTCCGTTCCAGAGATACAAAGAATTCAAACGGTTCCCCACCATGGAATCAAGGTACTGAATCCATAATTTTTTATCATAGAACCATGGAAAGGTCTCGGGCGTGTAAGGATATTCATATACATCGCGGCCGGGCAGGTAAGTCGATTTCTGCATACCGATGCAGGTACCACGAAGCGTCATTTCCGGAGCATCCTTTACAACAATATTTGCAGGAATTTTTCTTTCGGAGTTAATCCTGTCAACAAGTTCCAGGCAGGCATATAAAATTCCTGAAGCATCAGCGCCTTTGATATCGATATCTCCCTTGATGGTTGTTCCGATAGAAAATCCTTCTTTTTTTAATCCAGCTGAATCAATATCCAGATAAATATTTTTTACGCCGTGATGAATAACAGAATCAATCTGCGGTACCAGCTCATATTTATTATTTTTCAAAGCTGCAATGAGTTTATTTTTTCCGAATTCAATCCTGGGAATATCATTAAATCCGGAAATAATACAGATTGGCTGCTTTACCTGTTGCGCTTCGCAAAAACCAAAACAGCAATTGAAAAAAATCGTTAAGAGGGAAATTGTTCTTTGAACAAATGACATATACAGCAATCTAAAATTGATTATGTTTCAAAAATACGTAGTGGAAGTCTTAATACCGACCTGCTAAGTCCTGTAATTTACAAATTAACGTTGAATAGTAAGAGCTGATTTCTGAGCTATAAAGGTTTCGTTTTTTACTTTTCAGTTTTAACTTAACTTGCGTTCTCCAGAGCATATTGCTTCTACACGTTCAGTTTTGCACATGAAGAAAGAATCAGTCATTAAATACCTGTATATCGATTATTATTCCGGTACGCCCAAGTACCTGCAGTTGGCCAATTCCATCATCAAGGCCATCAGTGACGGCAAGATCCAGAAGGACGAGATCCTTCCTTCGATCAATGAACTGAGTTTTGAATTTGAGATTTCCAGGGATACTGCTGAGAAAGCTTATAAATATTTAAAGAGTATCAGTGTACTTCATTCAGTTCCCGGTAAAGGAAATTTTATCAAGACGACTGAGGTTAAGCATGAGTTGAAGATATTTTTATTATTCAATAAATTAAGCGTTCATAAAAAAATTATTTACGATGCCTTCGTTGCAGCACTTGGTGAACTGGCATCTGTTGATTTTTATATTTATAACAATGACTTTGATTTTTTTAAACGCCTCATTATTGACAAACGCGATCTGTATACTCATTACGTGATTGTTCCGCATTTCCTGGAAGCCAGTGAGAATGTGCATGAAGTGATCAATACCATTCCCAAAGACAAACTGATATTGCTGGATAAACTGGTGCCCGGTGTGAATGGTGAATATGGTGCTGTTTATGAAAACTTTCAAAAAGATATTTATGGTGCACTGGAACAGGCGTTACCGCAATTGAGTAAATATCATACCATCAAAATAATTTTTCCATCCTATACTTATTTTCCGAAAGAGATCATTAAAGGTTTCCAGGCATTTTGTCACCAGTATACTTTCAACTATAAGGTCATTCATAATATTTCCAAAGAGATCATCCGTGACGGAGAAGTATATATTAATTTAATGGAAGATGACCTGGTGACATTGATAGAAAAAATTCTGGCCACAAAATTTAAAATAGGAAAAGATGTAGGTATCATTTCTTATAACGAAACGCCATTGAAGAAGATCATTCTTAAGGGCATCACTACAATCTCCAGCGATTTTGAAATGATGGGAAAAAAAGCCGCCCAGCTGATCCTTGAAAAATCGGTACAGCACCTGGAAATACCTTTCTATCTTACTTTACGGGCTTCGCTTTAATTATATTGTTGAATTGTTTTATTGTTGAACTGCTGTGAGCCGTATAAAATTTTATGATGCAATAACAATTTAACTATCCAGCAATTTAACCATCATTTATTTGCTTCCGATCAGTTCAAAAAATGATCTTTTAAAAGTTTCGGAAACCGGTATCGAAATATCTTTTATCCTGATCATATCTTTTTCAACGGCATCTATTTTGTCCAGCGCAACCATATAAGATTTATGCACACGGCAAATAATGGCAGGAGGAATTTCTTCTTCAAGTGACCGGAAGGTTTGTAAGGTCATGATCTTTTTATTGATCGTATGAATTTTCCGGTAATCCCGCATTCCTTCGATGTAGAGTATATCATGCAGGAATATTTTTTCCAATCTGTATTCGGTCTTGATAAAAATAAATTTCTTTTCAACACTTATAACAGAGCGTGACAAATTAGTTATGACCTTGTTGACTGCCTGCGTGAATCTTTCAAAAGTAAAAGGTTTCATCAGGTAATCGGTAACAGCCAGATCAAAACCTTTCAATGCATATTCCTGGTAAGCAGTAGTAATTATTACCTGCGAACGGATAGCATTTGTTTCCAGCAGTTGTATGCCGGAAATGGCTCCTATATTGATGTCCAGGAAGATTAATCCAACATCATTTGATCTTAAAAAAGCAAGGGCATCTGTGCCGCTATCAAAGACAGCCAGCAGATGAAGTAATGAACTCTTTTTTACGAACGCCCGGATACGTTCCATCGCCAGTGGTTCATCTTCTATAATAATGCAATCAATTTTCATGGCTCTTGATCTGTAATTGTACAGAATAAATATCCTGCGTTTTTTTAATATCCAGCGTATGATCCGGGTACAATAGTTTCAGTCTTTTGAGCATCAGTTCATTTCCCAATCCGGTGTATTCATTATCTGCGATGTATGTTTTATCATATCTGTTCTCACACTCAAATAAGATACCATCACTGCCGGCAGCTATCCTGATATTAATTGCCTGCTGGTCTTTCTTATGTTCCGAATGTTTAAATGCATTTTCTACAAAGGAAATAAAAAGCATCGGCGCGATCATCAATTCGCTTGTATCACCTGTTGCAGAATATTGAACGTAAGATTCGTTGGCTGTGCGGATCCTCTGCAGATCAATATATTTTTCAATGTACTGTAATTCTTTTGACAAAGGAATTTTTTCCGCCTTGGTATCGTATAACATAAAACGCATGATGTCTGATAATTTATTCAGGTAAGCAGAAGCTCTTGCTGCATCCAGTCCTATCAGCACATCGATATTATTAATCGTATTGAAAAGAAAATGCGGATCCAGTTGTGAACGGATAAGGGCGAGTTCAGTTTCATAATTTTTTTTACTCAGTTCTTCTTTCAAACGGATCTCTGCATACCAGGTAATAAAACCATTAATGACAAGGGCCATACCGCCATTCAGCAATGCGATAATTGACATGGATATTGTAATCGGTATAGCCGAACTCCATCCATCATGAAAAATACCTACATAAGGGACCAGCGCAGAAAAAGCAATGGCTCCTGTCAATCCGCAGGCCATAGCTGTGAGAAAGCCAAATGCGAAAAGCCCTGCGATCTTCCGACGTTTTAAAAATCTTGAAAAAAGATAAATGTAAAATGAGTAGAAGCCAGTTACAGCCGGCACAATCACAAAAGAAAACATCAGCAATAAAAAATTACCGTTGAAAAAATGAAATCCGCCTTTTCCCCGCATTCCTACAGTCATGCAGAAAATGACAACGACCATGAGAAAGAGAAATAACAGCCAATAGCCGACATGCAAAAGAATGATGATCGATTTTTTCATATCACAGATCAATCTGTTATAGATTTATCCTTTTTCTTTTTTAGTAATATACAATATATAGCCCGTTAATGTAAAGAAAGAAAAATATACAAGTGACAACAGATGCACATTTATATTCTTTCCGGCAGGAATTCTTTCCGCGAGCTGAAGGTAACTATACGCACAATAAGTATACGGAACGATGTAGCCGAATTTCCAGTGCAACGCCACCAGCGATCCTACAACAAGTACAAGACCAACAGCAACCGGCACAAGAAAATTTTTATAATGAAGGCTGAGTAAATATTGCAAAGCAATAATGGGTAAACAGTCCAGGTAAAACATTGCACTCGTCTTTAAGAAAGACATAATCGGGAAATTCGCCGCAGGCAAGGGTTTGCCTAATATAAGATTTGGAATTAATCCCACCAACCAGATGCCGATAGTAAAGAGTATAAATAACTGCAGCAACATTACCAGTACTATCGAAAACTTTGCAAAAAAGACAGTAGAGAATTTCTGAGCTGTGCTATGCAATTGTTTCCAGGCATTGTTTTTAAATTCAAGTTGGCATATTAAACTGGTAGAAAGTATAATTCCCATCGGTAACAGCAATAAGGCCATCGATTCCCAACATTTGTTGAACAGCATTTGCCAGTATTGCGACGACTGGCTTTGTGCAGCAAGTTTATCCCCATTATAAAATTGTACGAGCAGCATAATAAACGGAATGAACAGGCTTCCGCCGATCATCAGCCAGGAGGCGGCGCTGCGTTTCTTTTTAAGCCACTCACTTTGAAAACTATGGAGAAAGGATATCATCTAATTAATTATTTATAAGACCCATAAAAATTGTTTCCAGATCATTCTTAACTATACTTATTTCGTATACTTCAATGCCCTGCTGAACCAGCTCTGCGTTAAGCTTTGCAATTTCATATTTGTTAGTAACGGGCAGCAATAGCCGGTCATTCTTCAGACTCGCTGGTATATTATGCCCTTGTAAAATTTTAATCGTTTTGCTATTTTCATTTGTATCAATAATGGTGAACGAAGATTGCTGCTGCCTGCTCATTAATTCATTCAGTGTGCCTTGAAACATGATGCTGCCTTTATGAATGATTCCGGCGTGCGTGACCAATTTTTCAATCTCATTCAGGAGATGGCTCGAAATAAGGATGGTGATGCCGCGTTCAGTATTTATCTTTTTTAAAAGCTCCCGTATTTCCAGCATGCCGTTCGGATCCAAACCATTGGTTGGTTCATCCAGTATCAGTAAAGATGGATTGTTCAGCAAAGCAACAGCAATTCCTAATCTTTGCTTCATACCAAGCGAGAACTGTTTTACTTTTTTTCTGTCAGTATCTTTCAATCCGACCAATTCCAATACTTCCATGATATTTTTTTCCGGACACCGGGATATTTTTTGCCAGACCTTAAGATTTTCTCCAGCGGTAAGGTGGCCGTATAATGAGGGACTTTCAATCAGCGAACCGGTTTTTCGTAAAATTTCTATGCGGTTACTGCTGAACGGTTTATTAAATATGCTGATCATTCCTTCCTGCTTTTTAAGCAGGCCCAGTAATAGTTTCAGTGTAGTGGTCTTTCCGGCACCGTTTGGTCCAAGAAAACCATAAATAGCTCCATCAGGCACCTGGAGATTGATATTATTCAGAATATTTTCTTTTGAAGAGAATCTGTAAGTCAGGTCATTTGTTTCTACGCAGTACATGTAAATTTATATTTACCAAAACTACCCGGCACTGGTTCCATTAAAAAATACTTTATGCAAAACGGCATTATTGTTCTGCAAAATAGTTCCGGTTATGATCGTGCCCCATTTTTATTTCAGAATTGTAATAAACCAGACATTTTCGTTCATTCTTTTTTTCATATCCTTTTTAAAAAATGTTCCTTGCACAAAATTTCATTAATGAAAAAAATACAGTGGCTCAAACTACAATTGTTGTTTTGCATATTCAGTTGCAACATTTTTGCACAAACAGCAAATCCGGAAGATATCAGGCAATTGGTGAGCAATGGTGTTGCTGTCAGGATCGGTGCGCCTTTAAAAGCATACAAGCTCAACCAGATCATCCGTCAAAATCCTTCGCTGGTTACCATATTTGCAGATGGCTACCGTAAATATGAAATAGAGAATTTTATCCGCCTTGGTGCAAAGGTTGTGATCGGCAAGCCGTTTGAATGGTATGATATTATTTCATTGCTTCAGCAGGGAAGTCAGCAGATAACGGTGATCGCTGACGGCTATTCTTCGGGGGAAGTGACCGGTCTGCTGCAGAATGGTGCGAAGATTATTGCCGGCAAACCTTTCAGTGCTTTTGACATCAGTACATTTCTTACAGTAAAGACTGGTTCAGTTACCGTGATCGCAGATGGATATCCATCCTATGAAGTGAATACAATGCTGTTGAACGGCGCAGATATTATTGCGGGACAAACGTTCAAATCTTATGAGATCAATAATTTTCTTACTTATAAAAAAGGTTTGGTAACGGTGTTGGCAGATGGCTTTCAAAGTTATGAGATGAATTCATTTTTGAATAACGGAGCTCATCTATATATCGGGAAACCGTTTCAGACTTATGAGGTCTCGCAATATCTTGTTTCCAATAAAGATGCAGTGACGATATTAGCCGATGATTACAAATCGAATGAGTTGAATTTTTTTATGCTGCAAGGCGCCAAAATAATGGCTACATACCAACCTTTGATGAAGAAAAAGATTTTATTCTAATGTATTAGATGTCATCAATAATGTTCCAAATTTTTATTTGATTGTAATTTTAATATTGATAAAAGGCTTAGCTTTATCATAAACGTACAAATAATATGAAAAAAATATTTATGGCCTGTATGGCATTAACAGTGTTTTCAGCTACTGCATTATTGTTTCAAATGACCAGTTGTAAAAAAGCTGATGCTCAAACAGCAAGTTGCCCTGTTGCAACTTACCAGGTTGCGGGTTTGTGGACAGGCACCTATTCTGTAAATTCTATTCCTGCTCAGGGACAATTATTTTACAGCTTTGTTATTTATACCGATGGTACGATTTTGACAAGAGGTAAAGGTGGTGACGGCAAATATTATTATTCATCAGGCACCTGGGCAGTCTCCGGTACCAATGTTTTTTCTGCTACTATAATATCATTTGTTACGCCCAATGCAGGCTTGCCAATAACTCAAAGCATTACCGGTACCTATGCAAGTAACGGTACCATGAGTAATCTCACATGGGCTGACACAAATAATCCAAACGGACCAAGTCTTTCCGGACAATATTCATCGATGCAGAGAGTAAATTAAGTTATTACTTTTTCAGCAGTATATCTTCATTAAAGCTCAGCGTTATGGTTGCCGGGCTTTGATTTTTTATATTATAATCCCTTCCCGGAAATGCGATGCTGATTTTTCTGCCATCTGTATATTTGAAGATAACAGAATGATCTTTTACTGTATACGTGCCGTCGCCGGGATCTTTTGCAATGTTCAGGCAATCGATGTACTGATGATACATAATTGAAACCGCTCCATGGTCTGTAAATTTTCCGTCTGGCGTAAAACTGATTGATGGCATTTTTCCTGTTTCTCCGCCAGATGCATTTTTACTGCTGAACGTATATGTGCCGCTAAAGACTGCTCCGTCTACTGAATTTAGTTTTATATATCCGTGATCGGCTTTGTTTGTCGTTAAAACCAGTTTATCATTTTCCATCCTGATGGGAATCTCGGCATAGGGCATTTTTATAACTCCTTTTCCATTGCTGAATGTATAAGTGCCCCAATCGCGCCGGTTCTGTTCTGCCTTAATTAATGTATTGATTTCATATAATCCTTCCTGAGGAAATTTTGTTCCAAAAAGAACCTGGCCATTGGAAAAAAAGATCGCATTCTTTACTTTTAATTCGGCACCAAGACCGGTTGTAGTGTTTGAAATTCCAACAGATAAACCAATGCCCTGCCATACACCGCTGATGCCATCTGCATTGAATGTCCCACTCTTTACAACCGGTTCTTTCCAGTCTGTAAACTGCAGGGAGAATAAAAACTGTTCAATGTCATTATAATAGTTTAACCTGTCAGAAATATAATAGGTAGAATAATTACAGGTCTTTCTCAATTTTACCACAGCTACCTGTTCAAATCTGTCATTGACTTTTATTAAAAAAATATCGAGTCCGAATTCAGGAGGATACTCACCAGCCCCCATGTGAATACCGCCACTGCAGCGGATATAGTCCCATCCCTTGAAACATCTTTTCGTTTCTGTGATAGTATAATTTCCACCACTTACTTCATTCATTTTTTTTGCGTTTAGCTTTACAACGGCTTCATCATAACTTTTCTGCAGTGCCTGTTCCATCG
The DNA here is from genome assembly GCA_040003235.1 of Ferruginibacter sp. GTDB lineage: Bacteria > Bacteroidota > Bacteroidia > Chitinophagales > Chitinophagaceae > Ferruginibacter. The sequence continues at coordinate 10,642 of JBDUCW010000070.1, forward strand.
TTCCTGAAAAATTCATGGCGGGCATCACCCATATCTCCACAAATTCTTTATCCGGAAGATTGGAAGGTATCATTATATCGCCATCCGAATATTTTTGAACCGACCAGTTTGCGGGCGCAGTATAGATCATATGGCCAAATGTCTGTGACTGGCAAAATAGATTGCCCGTAATAAACAGCATCAGTAATGATGTGATTGTTGTCTTCATATTTTAATTTATTTATCCAGCATTTCCTGCAACGCAGCAAAATCAAAATGCTTTTCAATCTGATCTTTATAATTTTCGGCAGATTTATGTTTTTCCCATCTCCAGTAAACTATTAAAAACTGCGGAACATATTTGGGAAGATTATTATTGAAGTAACCAGGATTCAATGTAACCAGCATTCTTCCTCCTTCTTCTTCAGTTAAAAACTTTTCAAACTTCGCTACATAATCATCGGTTACAATGGCGGGCATTGCGCCTTCCACATCATTGATTGTCTTCAGCAGGTCCTGCGCTTTTTTCTCAGCATCATCAAAGAGCTTATTAAATTTCAACAATAAAGCTTCTTTTTTCTGGAGATCGGTTTGATAATTCTTAAGATATTCAGCCCTGCGTCTTTCGAGGCTTGCGGCCGTATAACTCTTCTCCATATTTTTCAGCGCAGTTTGTTTTGCTGTCTCCTGATCTGTAACAGATCGCTCGGGTTGTTTGCTGATCATTTCCAATTGCCTTGTCCTTTCTATTTCATAACGCTTGACAAACATTATTAAATATTCCTTCCGGGTTACGGGTACATAAGGTGAATTCCCTGGTCGTGTAAGGATCACAGCACGACTGTATTTTGTTCCTGTGTTGGAAGTACCGTTATGAATGCCTTCATATACAGGATAGCCTGCAACCATTCCAACTTTTTTTGTGAGCAGGTATACGGGATTTTTATGAACAGTAAAAAACTGATCATACTCCACAAACCAGTTAAAGTGATTCGCATACACATAAAACCAGTCATCTGTTTCGTCTGCTGCTTCTAATTTATTGCTGTAGGTATTGCAATAATATTCCGGGAAGAGCGCATTCAGTTGATAAGGGATTGCTCCATTATTTATTAAAGGTGAATTGACCATCGTTCGGTACCAGCGTGCCTCCATACCGGTTGGTTGCGGGTAAGCAGCCTGCAAAACCTTCGCCATTTTATCAATACGGCTTATTACCTGTGCGTTACCCGCCTTCATGTTTGCATCATTACTTTTTTTCCAGCTACCTTTTGTATTCATGATGGTCTCATCATTACAGGATTGCTGCGCCATAACTGTTACCGTAACCAGCTGAAGTGAAAACAGCATGAAAATATTTGCAATAAAAATGAATGACCTCTTTTTCATTTATTATTTTTTGTACAGGGGTACATTTTTGTTGATCTGTTTGGCATCCGGTTGAACAGGATACATTTTATCGATAAGATTTTTTAAAGGCCCACCCTCTTTCATTTGCACACCGCTTCCAAAACCTGCAGTGAGCCCTTCTTCTACGCCGATCGTTGTTTCCATTTCGCCAATGCCAATCTTCGCTTTTATTTCTGCTTCCCATAAAACACCCCAGTCAACCGGACGGCCTTTGTTGAGTGTCAGAAAAAATTGTGATTTTACTTCGCCTTCTCCACCCCCTTCCACTCCACCGCCTTCAAAAAATAATTTAGGCAATTTTCCACCAACACCAAATGCAATGGTCACATCGCCGCTTTCCAGACTGTATTCAATTTTTCCGATGAACCCTTCACCAGCTTCCAGTTTATAGCCATCACAACTGATCTCAAGATTGAGCGCACCAAGCGGCAGCACTACTTTTGCAGGAATAAAACATTCAGGGTATTCCATTTCCAGTTCTTTGTTTTTACTTTTTAATGGTTTCTCCGGGATGATACATTCATAAATGAATTTCGTTCTGTTTATTTCTTTCAATGTTCCTATCATCATAGATGCGAGATTATAAAAAACATTTTTAGCAGCATGATCATCAACTGCTGCAATAAAAGACCAGTAAGACCAGTCATTCAGATAATCTCTATAAAGCTCAACTGTCTTCAATTGCAGACTTTCGGTGAGAATGGCATATTGCGGGAGATAAGTATTGCCAAGGTCATTTTTTTCTTTACAGATTTTATCAAATGCGTCACTTTCAGCCTGGCTGCCGGTTGCAAGATCATCAACAATGGGTTTCCATTTATCTTCTATTGCTTTGTATGCTGCTTCATATTTAATATCCAGTTCTTTTATGGATGCTTCATATTCCTTTTTATATTTATCGTGCTGAATGAATTTGTCCGTGTATTCTTTATTCAGATCACCCAATACTGCAAAAGCAAAATCAGCGAATGGCCGGAGGGGATCACGATGCGCCTTGATAGCCTTCGCCATAATATCAGGTGCTGTTTTCCTGGCCATTTCATTTTCCTGTTTTGCCTGGTCATGAAATTTTTTATCAACTGCTGCCAGCATTTCCTGGTAAGCATCATACTTAGGTTTAAGAACAACGGCTTCATCTACTTTCTCACATTGCGGCAATAAAGGATATTTATGGTAATTAAAAAATGCCGGTTGCTTATAGCGATGCCGGATATAGTCCATCAGCTTTGCATCAGGATTTAAATCCAGTAACAACGAATAAGCTGATCCATTGTAAGCGCCCCGCAAAGAATTTTCAGCAAAACTTATTGCCGATGCTTTATTGCCTTTTTTCTTATTGATATAAGCCAATGCAAGATTTGCATCCGGGTGATATTTTGCAGTAGCAATGCTTGCAAGTAAATATGATTCTGCTTTTTTTGTATCGCCCAATGAAAAAAAAGCCTGCCCTAGATTATTCAATATCATATTATTGCCTGGTTGCTGTTCATTGGCATATTGCAGAATCGGGACTGCATTAAAAGCCAGGCCACTACTGGTAAGAATACCGCCGATATTATTCAGCAGGGTTACGTTATCTGGATTCAGATCAGCAGCTTTTGCAGCAATCAATACAGATTCGTAGGGCTGACCCATGACCCAGAATGCAATACTGGTACCGCTTTTATTAATGGCATTGGCAGAAACATCAGTGATGCCTGACCCGTTCATCGGCCGCAGTAGTTCCGTCAGTTTCGAATTCAGGTTATGCAGGTACGATATCAGTTCGGCTTTATTAAAAACTCTCAATGGCAACGAAGCCATTACAGCAGCATTCATTGCAGGAATTTCACCGGAAACCGTATCTTTTTTCTTGATCGTTGAAACTGCTGTCATATTGTTCTTCGACATCAGCTTCGTCAGGCTGTCTGTATTACCTGCTGCCTTCATAAAATCTTTTATCCTCGGATCATTTTTTAATTTGTCGATCTGCTGCTGCGTCTCTTTTACTTTTTTTTCTATTTCAGCCTGCGATAATTGCGCGCAACAATTTTGTGTGAGGATCAACATTGTTGCAAAAGAAAAAAGTTTTTTCATACTGCCGGTAATTGATCTTGTTGAAGTATTTAATTCTGTATGGATGAATCGTCAGTAATAATGAATCCTGTTTGATCCGTTGTTTCAATTTTCTGATAGACGATTTTTATTTCTTCCATCATTCCGTCTTTTAGTGTGGTTGAAGCAGTGGTATTATTAATACTTTGCTGAATGTGAACAAATCTGCAGTTGGTTAATTTAATGGTATTGATGATACTGATATGTCCCGACTGGTCGCTTGCATAAAATTCTATGATGATCGTTTTGATATTTTCATTCCTGGTAATTGATTGTTGAAACTGCAGGCTTGCTGCCCCGAATTGTTTGCGAATAATGATTGGAGGACGTTGCCGTTTGCCGGATGTTTGGCCTGTAACAGGATCGATTGGCAGATTTATTTCAAAATCAAAACCTTTCAATTCCATTTTATTGGCCATGCCCGTTCTTAAAGTTTCTCCTTTGAAGTTTCCTTGCTGCATACCTTCTACACTCATCCATACACCCACTACATTTCCAAAATCTATTGATGACGTAGCTGCTTTCATTTCTGTAATGGGCGCAGGAACTGATTTTTGTTTTCTGCCGGAACCAATGACAATATTATAAGACACATTGTAATCAAATGCTTTTTTCTTTGCATTGTATAAATACCATTTACCTGCGTCTTTATCATAGTCTGTACTCACTTCATAGCGGTTATTGCCTGTTCCAATGCCATTTACCATGTATTGAAATTTTGCTTCAGGATTGTTATTCAATGATGGATGATCAATAAATGATTTCGTATTATTTTCATGCAGACTTTCTTTTGTCACGATATGAACAAACTGGCTGGCAGGATCCGGTTTTGCAAAATACTGTACGTTGAATTTGCTTCCTGGGGCGATGGCAAACTGGTCTAAATTAATAATACTCCATTTATCATTGATGTAATGCACGCCGATCAGGTGCGGGTTCATGCTTACGCCATTCTCAACAATATTGCTTGCAATAATAACTGCAATCGGGTTTGCATTCAGCTCTGCAACATCCAGGAATGTGCAGGTTGAATTGCAATAATTATTTTTCTTATCAGCAACCTGTACAAACTGTTGCTGCGCTTTTGCATGCAATGCAGTGATGATGATTAAAACAGTTAAAATGAAATGACCGGAGAAGTTACCTTTTATTTTCATGAAAGATATTTTAAAGATATTTTAATAAGACATAGTGTTAGCAATGGATTGTCAACAATAAATAATAATTTTTTTATGGTTAATAATTAAGACCAAATGTAGAAAATAGAAAACCCTTCTGCATCCCCCGAAAGGGGGATGGAAAAAACCTCTGCCCAATCAGGTAATATTATTTTAAAAATATTATTTTCGGCCAAATGAAAGAGATTATCAATCACATTAAAGGGGCTGTCATGATCGATTGTGATACTGTATTGTACGGCATCATCAGCGGCGATGTGATAGTTATTAATGAAGCAAATTTTATTGTAACCGGAATGATTAATGGGAGTATTACCATTGAAAAAAAATCAGCTGTTACTATTAACGGAACGCTTAACGGCAATATCAATAATTCAGGTAACTGTAAAATAACGGGTATCGTAAATGGAGATCTGATAAAGAATGGCGGCAGGTTTAATATTTCATCCGAAGCATTGATCAATAAAATCAGTAAATAAAATCAGCGTCAAAAATTTGAATTTACAAGGAGCCTTCTTATTTTAGTACCCTCAATAAACCCGCTATGAAATTTTTTAAAGATGAAGAGCCCCAACCCATTACCGTCAAAGGTCATCAGCTCAATTGTCCGGTTTGTTCCAATACTTATTTCTGGACAAGGACCGCACAACTGAATAAAGCAACTTCAACATTCTTTCATCTTGACTGGGCAGATCGTTCCGCTACCTGTTTCGTATGCAGCGAGTGCACACATATTTCCTGGTTTCTCGGCGAATAATTCCTGATAACATTCTATAACCATTAAAATTCATACATGATTGTCTACGGTATCAAAGCAAAAGAATTATTAAAAGAAACACTTCTTGATAAATGCCCGAATTGCGGAACGCAAAACAGCGTTGACCTGTATATATTCCAAAGATATTTTCATATTTTCTGGTTACCGGTAATTCCTGTTGGTAAAACGGCAGTGAGCCAGTGCAGCAACTGCAAACAGACATTAAAACTCAAGGAAATGCCGGAAGCATTGAAATTATCTTATGATAATGTAAAAACAAAAACCAAAACGCCGGTCTGGATGTTTTCAGGACTTGCATTGATTCTTGTTATAATTATTGTTGGCATAAGTGAAGCAAGAATGAAGGATGAAAAGAACAGTAAGCTGATTTTATCACCACAAAAAGGAGACATTTTCGAAATCAAGATCTCAAGTTCAAGATATACTTTGTACAAAGTCGATGAAGTAAGTGGTGACTCCGTCTTTGTGCGGATCAATAATTACGAAACCAATCTCTCAAGCGGCATGGATGAATTAAAGCGCAAGGGAGATAATGAATATTCAGAAGATGAAATGTCTATTTCAAAATCCGGATTGAAGAAAATGCTCGATGATGGAGAAATAATGAACGTTGACAGAAAATAGATCTTATTTCACACCGTAATTTTTTTTCTGAAAGCAGGCAACTAAGCCTGTATCCTGTATACTTAATTTGATGTATAGCCAAAAGCAATAGCCATCAGACTTGCTTATTGATGAAAGAATAAGTACATTAGCCAGCACAACTGCATCCTGTGAATATCCTTTTTTTTAAACTCCGGCATCTCACAGTCATTAATTATTAACCATCATCAGTATTTATATGGATGAAGTAAACGGGCTGATAAAGCAGGCAGAAGTTTTCCGGAGTAAAGAACAATACCGGGAGATCATTAATTTACTGACCGACGATATTCTTATTAAAAATAAAAGTGCAGCCTTGTATTTCTGGCGTGCCTGGGCATATGATAAACTTGAAGCCGTTGAAAAAAGTCCTGACCTTTCCGGCAAAGCTATTGCAGATTATGATAAAGCGCTTGAAATAAAAAATGATTACTCAGAGATTTATTATAATAAAGGAATTATCTGGTATAACAAAGGCGAGTATGATAAATCCATTGCTGAATTCAGCAAAGCAATAGATCATAAGAATGATTATGCCGAAGCCTACTACAGCCGCGGTAATTCATGGGCCGGCAAAGCCGATTTTGATAAAGCCATTGAAGATTACTCTAAGGCCATTGAATATTCACCAAAATATTCTGATGCTTTCAATAACCGCGGCATTGCCTGGGGTAACAAAGGGGATTATGATAATGCCATTAAGGATTACAGCAGTGTGATCGATATTGAAAAAAATCCTTTTGATGCTTATAACAACAGAGGGTATTCATGGGCCAGCAAAGGCATGTATGGGGAAGCTCTAGCTGATTACAATACAGCCCTGAGTCTTAAAGACGATTACGCCAATGCTTACCGCAACAGGGGTATGGCTTTGTATGCTTCCGGAGACTACCAGTCAGCAATAGCCGATTTTAAAAAAGCGATATCCATCGACAGCCCTACTTTCAGTTTTTTAGAATATAATATCAAACTTGCTGAAGAAAAAATAGCAGAAAAAAAAGCCATCGATTCAAGTACCGCCACTCCTGACCATAAAGATGAAAGAAGTATTATCGAAGCGGAGATTGATAAAGCAATTGACATCATCCGCAAAGCGGCACGTTCTGAGGTAAAAACGCTGGTACATTATACCAGGGTGCCGGTTGCCGATATCTACGTAAAAAATCCACATGTAAAAATGCATTACAGCAATGCCATTTATATGAACGATCCGATGGAAGGCAAAGTTTTTTTTGATTACCTCAATGATCCGGATATTGAAATGGCCTATAACAATGGCGAGAAAAGGACGGAGACAAGTGTATACCTCGGTTCCTTTCTTCCGGCAGAAGAAAATGACGGAGAGATCTCACATGAAGATGAACTGGTGATGTGGCGTACTTATGGTAAAGATGAGAATGGTAAAGAAGCTGCGGGATGCAGCGTGGTATTGTCAAGTGATTTCTTTAAGGTGATTGCAATTGGCAAAGAAAGTACACCCGCAAAAGATGCTTCCACAAAAGATGCATCGGCAGAATTGCTGAATGTAGTATATATTAAAAACCAGCGGAACGTAAAAGATATTACCAACGACAACAGTAAGGGTGAAATAAAAAAAGCATTACAGGATATCAAAGACCAGGTAAACGAAATTATAAAATTGCGGAACCGCTATACTCCAAAACATGATTTTTACCGCGACATTGAAAATACTATTTTTAAAAAACTTTCTACCATCAGTTACTTATTCAAGTCGGCCGATTATGATTTTGAACATGAAGTAAGAGTGATCACGTATATGCCGCGCAACAGTGAAATGATCAGGTTCATGGATGTACAGGAAAACGGTAAGCCCTGCAAAAGGTTTCACATTGAGTCTTACAATGACATCCTTCCTTTTGTAAAGAAAATTTATCTTGGTCCCAAAGTAGAAAATTACCAGCAATGGAGTTTATACCTTGACTACGAGATCCGCCAGAGAGCTAAAGAAATTGAAAAGATGGAGAATCCGCCCTATCATATAAAAGCAGCGGACATTGAGATCATGAAATCGATGTGCCGGTTTCAATGATCAGTTTTGTATGGAACTGAATGTCGCAACGGTACTGGTTTTTGTCGCATTTGCACCGCAGCAATCATTTATATTGTTATTAGGTTTGTGTTGTTATTAAACCCTTTAATATAAAATTATGGAATCATCCAAAAGATTTTCAGACATTGACGAATACCAATCAGCTTTTCCGGCAAAGAAGAAAGCCATTCTGAAAACCATCCGCAAAACGATCCGCGAAGCGGCACCGGATGCAGAAGAGATCATCAGTTATAATATGCCCGCATTTAAATTGCACAAAACGTTATTGTATTATGCAGCACATAAAGAACATATCGGACTGTATCCTTTTTCTTCTGCGATCAATGCATTTAAAAAACAACTGGCAAATTATAAAACAGCGAAGGGATCTATACAATTTCCTTTTGATGAGCCCTTGCCACTGGATCTTATAAAAAATATTGTGCGGTTCCGTGTAAAAGAAAATATGGAGAAGGCTGCAATACCCAAAATAAAAAAGAAGAAGTAAACTGTTGCTATTATACTATTTACTATTTACCCCTCCAATCAATATACATCCACAATTGCAATATCATTCCGGTTGAAAAGAAACCGGTCTCCTTTTTTTTTATTTTTCAGCAATTGGGCAAGCGGTGAATTTAAAGAAAGGAACAGGATTGTATTTCCCGAGATCACCTGTTTACCCAGGCCGGCCGCAATAAAAAAAATAATATTATCACAACAGATCACTGCTCCCGCCTGAACAGTATTGTAAAGTAATCCGGTATCAACAGTATGCAGCGTGGCAAGTTCCTTTACATTTTCAGCTACCTGTTTAGAATGCATTTCTTTTTCAAGATGGCTCATGGCCCTGCCCGTTTCATATTTATCCCCTGCTGAACTTTTTTCTTCACTGTTCGCTGAACGTTGTGCATCTTCACCAGCCAGTTTTGCTGTTGTTATACGTTGCTCAATAATTGCATGGCAGAAATGTTTGAGTTCATTCTTATAAGCCAGTTTTTTTTCTTTTGTCATGTGCATATTACTCCCGAAGTTGTAAAGCCAATGGCTTAAGGTATATCACATGCAGAAAAACATGCAACTTTATCGGGCTACAAAAGTAAATTAAAACAATAAGGAAATCAGGTACCCTTTATCGCGGAGATAAATGGACAGATCAGGCGTTGTTGTAAATTTTTATGATTGGTTCACGCAATGCAGTTGCTGCATCAGAGGCATAGAAAAATATCACATCAGCAACCTGTCCCGGTGTTATCCAGGAACTGAAATCGGCTGCAGGCATTGCTTTTCGGTTCTGCGGCGTATCAATGGTGCTGGGTACTACCACGGAAGTAACAATATTTTTTCCTTTAGCTTCTTCATTCATCAGTTCAGCAAGGCGGAATATCAATGATTTGGCAAGACTGTATGCGATCATTCCTTTTCCGTTTTTTGCACTGAGCCCTGGCTTGGAGCCGATGAGAAAAATACGTCCGCTGCCGGATTTCATCATAGTGCTGAATACCGGTCTCGCAACATTGTAAGCCGTTTCAAAATTTAACCTGAATTGTTTATTGATATCATCAATTTTAGTGGCAGCAATATCAGCGGCAGCATAACCACCAACGGTAAGTACTGCGGCATCGATCGATGTATATTTTGTATGAATGCTTTCAATAAATTGTTCTGTATCTGTTTCACTGGAAAGATCTACCACAATTTTTTCAAATTTATCGGCAGGGAAATCCAGCACAGCCGGATCGTTGGGTAAAACGGTTCCGATCACTTTAAAACCCTGCTCAATGAATTTTTTTACAACGGCCTGTCCCATGTTTCCGGAAGCGCCGGTGATGATCGCTGTTTTTTGTTTCATGAAACAAAGATATATGCTGACTTTTGAATTTTGATCAGTATTCTATTGCTTTCAGGAACTCAGCCTCTTTGAATTTATAAAACAGAATGCAGATCTTAAAGATTGAATGGATTGCTCAAGATCTTTTCATGAATGATTTCTATTTTGAAACACATGGAATGTACAGCGCATGCTGCTTCCAGCCTATAAAAAATTATCGCAAATACATTTTAATGAGTGGTTGTGATATTTACACCCGCCTTTAATGTGAACGTTACGGTTGCGGCAACGTTCAGGCTGCCAACGGTAGTACTGGCATTCACGATCACTGTACCGGCATTGATATATATATCGGCATTGACCTGCGGAAGCATATTACAACTCCAGTTGGCGGGATTTTCCCAGGCAGTACTTATCGCGCCCGTCCAGGTATTGGTGAATTTTATCGTGCTCGAAGCACCGGGAACAGCATCTGTTACACAACGGAATTTATAACCGTACCAACTGTTATCAATATTGCTTATTTGTAATGAGCGTGTATTGGTACCTACATAATTGCTGTTGTCGCTGATGTTAATGAAACCTGTGCCGGTATTGATCTGCCATTGATAAACAGATCCGTTTACGCTGCTGTTGATGCCGGTGCCGGTTGCAGACTGGCAAAGATCAATATCGGAAGCGCCGGATTTTCTCAATACGGAAATAGTATTGGCAGTTGTGTTGCCGGTAATAAGTTCGGGCTGACTGTCGCCATTGATATCGGCAACAAACATTCCTTCCGGGCCAGCGCCCGAAGCAAAATCTATTTTAGTATCGAAAGAAATATTTCCTGTACTGCAGGTATTTCTGAATACCGATACCAGGTTCGATCCGGTATTGGCAACCGCGATATCAGGTTTGCCATCGCCGTCAACATCACCGATGGCTATTGCCGATGGATTTGTTCCGCAACTGAGGTCAACATGGGCATCAAATGAAATTGTTCCTGAGCTGGTGCTGTTTCTGAAAAGAAATATTTTTGCATTGTTATAATCGCTGATAGCAATATCGGCTTTGCCGTCAGCATCAAAATCTGCGATGGACATATACTTTGGAGCAGAAGGTCCGCTCAGCGAAACGGGAGAGGCAAGCGAAATGGTATTATTGGCGCGGACACTCTGGTTTTTGTAAACATCTATTCTGCCGCCGCTGTTTCCCACCACAATATCAGGTTTGCCATCGCCGTCAATATCTTTCATTCCAACACTGTAAGGAATATCCCAGGTTGAAATATCGTAGCGTTGAAAAGAAAAATTACCAACCGACGATTTATTTATTTCAATGCTGATCTTCTGGTCGTGAAGATTGGCAACAGCAAAGTCGATCTTTCCGTCACCATCAAAATCATCAGCAGCAATACTCTCCGCGTTATCATACAAAAAATTGCTGGAGGTACTGAAGGTTACTTTTGCTGCCAGGCTGATTGTACCAACAGTACTGGTGTTTCTGAAAACGGTCAGAGTATTGTTACCGGTCTCGGTAACGATCAGATCCAGTTTTCCATCACCGTCAGCATCTGCAGCAATTACCCGCGATGGTTTGCTCAGTGATCCTGCACCAAACAATACAGGTGCGGCAAATTCTACAGCAGCATTGATACCTGTATTCCGGTATACCGCCATGATATTGCTGGTTCTGTTCACAACGATCAGGTCAGGTTTGCCATCAAGATCTAAATCTGCGACAGCAACAGATCTTGGCAAAACACCTGTTGTTATATTTGTTCTTGCAGGATAGGTTGTTGCATTGAGAACAGCGCCCGTAAAACTTATCGGGAAAGATTTCTGTGAGAGCGCCGTTAATGTATTCACCGTAACAGTTACCGGCGCATACGTAGCACCGGCCGGCGCGGTAACCGTTAATGAATTGGCAGATGCATTGAGCACATTTGTTTTTACGGCCCCGAAGTAAACTGAATTATTTGTGGGCGTTGCACTGAAATTTGTTCCGGTAATAACGACCGACGCCCCGGCATCAGCAGCAATGGGCGTATAAGATGTAACGGTAGGCAGATCGAAGAAAGTAAATCCTGCAAGTGAACCCGGAGGTGCGCCTGGTTTTGAAACAGTAACATTGCCTGAAGCACCATTCAATCCTACCTGTGCGGAGATGCTGGTGTTATTTAATACCTGGAAATAATAAGCCGGTACGCCACCAAAACTTACCGCCGTTGCGCCTGTAAAATTGGTACCGGTAATGGTAATGCTGGCCAGGCCGTTGCCGGAAACAGGATTGAAAGAAGTTACGACCGGCCCCGGTTGCGGCGCATTGAATTGCTGGTACTGAATAACTGTATCATTATCGGTTCCATTGCTGACGATCAGTTTAATGGTATCCTGTAATGGATAACCCACGCGGCTATAAGAAACATCATAACCGGTACCGATAAGTGTATCATTTTTATACCAGCTGTATTGGTAATTGTTTTTGGAATAGTTTTTCAGTTTAACCGTGTACGTGGCATCATAACCGGTAGTATCTATTTTAAAAAAGGCTTTTGGCAAAACAGTCGTGCCGTTGCTGGTCATCATTAAATATTCTCCCGCACCACCTGCCCACGCGATCTGGCCGTTGAGAAACTGCATGCGGTT
>JBDUCW010000009.1:0-61310 GCA_040003235.1 Ferruginibacter sp.
AAAGCAGTTCCGGCTAAAAAACCGGCATCAAAACCCGTGAAAAAAGCGGCTCCGGCTAAAAAGCCAGCTGCAAAACCTGCAAAAAAACCAGTCCCGGCCAAAAAGCCGGTTGCAAAGCCCGTAAAAAAAGCAGTGCCGGTAAAAAAACCAGCTGCTAAACCCGTGGCCAAACCAGTAGTAAAGCCGGCTGCAAAACCAGCATCCAAGGCTCCCGTAAAACCGCTTGCCAAAGCAGAAACGAAACCATTATTAAAAACAGAGCATAAAACCACATCAAAGACATTGCCTTCAAAAGAAATAAAAGCCAAAGAGATAAAAGTGCCGGCGCCCAAACCGGTTGTGATACCAAAAATCACGACTAAAACGGTTAAAAAATACAGCCCCGAATTCACGAAGTCTGTATTGGATCAAAAGCCTGCTGACCCCGGAGCGCCTATTGTACGTTATAGTGACAATGACCTTCAGGAATTCAGAGAGCTGATCGCCCGGAAACTTGAAGCTGCTAAAAAAGAACTGGGTTACCTGCAGGGATTAATTACCCGTAAAGATGAAATGGGTGGTGATGAAACCGATAACCGTTACATGACCATGGAAGATGGAAGTCTGAGCATGGAAAGAGAACAACTGAGCCAGATGGCCAGCCGCCAGATCACTTTCATCGACCACCTGGAAAAAGCGCTGATGCGCATTGAAAATAAAACTTATGGTGTTTGCCGCGTAACCGGTAAACTGATCGATAAGGCCCGTCTGCGTGCAGTGCCACATGCTACACTCAGCATTGAAGCAAAAATGGGAATCGTCAGGTAATTTATTTTTATCAGATATAATTATTTGGAGAACGCTGAAAAGCTGTTCTCCATTTTTTTAATACAAATCCGGCAGGTACGATCAAATTTTTTCCGATCGCACCTGCCGGGATTATTATACTTCCGGAAGTGATTACAATTTGAATGTAACCCCCGCAGTAAATATTAATGGAATGGAATTATACCCGTTGATATCAAAGAATTTCCTGTTCGTAAGATTTTGTGCATCTGCAAAAACTTTGACCTCCTTCATAACAATATATTCGGCATAAGCATTCATGATAAAATAATCAGACAGGGAAATATCCTTTGTTTTATAACCGCCGGCATCATATCGTTTGCTTACATATTTACCAGCAACATTTATAAATAATTTTTGAGTAAGCTGGTAACCTGCCGTTACATTCAGGTCGTGTTTTGGCCTGCGTAGTAAATACGTATAACCGGTATCTTTAAAATTAATACGGCTCTGCGAATATTCGTTGGCAGTGAGTAAAGTATAATTTGCAGTAATACTCAAATCCTTTGTGGGACTGGCTTTTACTTCATATTCCAGTCCGCGCACGATCTGGCTGTTGATATTAAAATATTTATTTGTGATATTATTGTAATCAATGCCATTATCGATATCACGGTAAAAATAAACAAGCCTGTTGCTGATCTTTTTCAGATCTACCTGAATGCCCAGCTCATAAGATTTCGATTCTTCTACTTTCAGATTCCTGTTGCCGTAAGCAGAATACAACTGGTAAACTGTTGGTGTTTTATAAGCAGTGGAAATACTTCCCATCAAACGAACCTGTTCATTCATTTTATAAGAAGGATTAAAAGAATAAGTTTTGTTGCTGCCATACCGCGAGTTCACATTCAGTCTTCCGCCAAGATCGATATTCAATTTATTTTTCAGTCCGTTGTACATAACCGATCCATACAAAGACGCCTGACTGATACTGCTATCCATGGTACTTCCAAAAGTACCGGCGGGCCCGTACATAGAAGCAGGATAAGTACCGAATGAAACCATGTTCATACGGTTATTGCGGTAATCGGCTCCCTGTAAAAAACTGAAATTTTTACTGATCCTGATATTGCTGAAAACTTCTACAAACTGCGACTTGGCAAAATAATCGTTCCTTGATAAACTACCCGGATTGTCGGTACTGTCATCCAGTAAATTACGGTTAACATCACTGTATTGATAATTGGCTGTAACCGTAGTCAGGTCTGATTTGTATTGGAGCCCACCGCCGGCGGTAAGTGTTTTATTTTTGCTGGTATAATCCCTACTGTCAGTAAAGACACCTGCATCAACATCCGTTTTATATTTACTGTATTGCACAAAAGTTCTTGCTGAAAATTGTTTGCTGATATCATATTTCAACATTGCACTGAACGCATCGCTGTGATAGCCGTCCTTATCAAAATTTCCTGTTCCGGTTTTATCATTGGCTGCAGAAAAACCATCTGTTGTTAATCTGGCATAGCGCACAACGTAAGTAAAATTTTTTGCCTTTCCGAATACCTGTGCATTTCCTTTGAAACTGTTTAAATTACCAGCTGCCAAAGTCGCCTTTACATTAAATGGTTTGCTGATATTGTCTTTAACGGTGATAATATTTATTACACCTGCAACAGCATCACTTCCATATAAAGTGCTTTGCGCGCCCTTACAGATCTCGATTCGTTCAACATCATTCAATGAAATAAAATTCAGATCAAATTCATTGTTAATCAGTGAAGGATCACTTACAGGAATTCCATCCAGCAACACTAGTGTGCGGCCGGTAGCTGCTCCGCGCATGTACAGAGACTGATTGCTGCCCATATTATTTAAAGCGCCACTGATAACCACGCCTGCCTGCTCATTTAATAATTGCCCCACTGTTTTGCCAACGGCTTTTTCGATCTGCTCTTTGCCGATCACGGTAATTATTTTGCCCGTAGTACTCTGTTTCTGCAGCATTTTATTTGCTGTTACAATTACTTCGTTCAATGTTTTTGTACTGTCCTGCGCCTGAAGCGTACTGCTGATGATTACAGCAGCCGCAATAAAAATTTTCTTTTTCATTTTGAAAAATTTTTTGTTGTGACTGCTTCCGGAAATTAATACTGCTGAAATAAGCAGCATTGGTAGAGATATAAAAGCCGTTGAGCTGTTACATTTCCTGCCTTTCACCCGAAAGCTTGAATGATTGTTAATTGAATGTGGCAGGTCTTCTGACTCAAAGCGCAGTTTCAGGGCCTTCCCATACCGCCGTAGCGGATAGTGGCAATGAAGTTGAACTGCTTCCTGCTTCAATAGTTTTATTGAGGTGCTATTGAAGAAGGGCTTTTTACAGCTACGGGGATAGCGCCGGAATTTCACCGGCTTCCCTTTTAATCCCGGCTATGCACCGGAAACCGAATTCGCTGCAAAAATGCGGGAAGAATTTCAAACAGCAAAATTTGTTTGCCACGAAGAACAGAGATAAACCTGAAATACAGGTTGCACGAATTGCACGAATGAATAGAAATAAGGAATAAAAAATAAGGAATAAGAAATGAGAAAGTTGAACAGTAAAACGGTTTAAATTTCTCATTAGCATATGTCGGTATCTATTTTTATTAATGTTAGTGTTGACAGAACACTGAACAGGATGAGCCTTCCCACAAAACATTAATAAAGAGATAAAATATCTAAGCCCCAAAAAGAATAAGGAATAAAAAATAAGGAATAAGAAATGGAAAAGTTTAGCGGTATAATGATCACTCACTTCTTTATTATTATTCCTTATTTGCAAGAGACTTTGCTTACAATGAAAACGTTATATGCGCCATTGCGCGGATTTTTGTTTCGGTTTGTCCGCCGGCATAACGCTGCGCAATGGGTAATTGCGCATTGCAACCGATCGTGACTTTTTTTATAGATACTTCCATACCGGCAGATGCGGCAGCGAGATAACCACCTGTCTGCGCTACTTTCAGCGACTGCAGCGTATTTGCCGCAGTGTTTTCATACATAACGCCAATATTTGGAGTGATGCCCGTTTTAAACTTAGTGATACTGTAATATGCAAATGAGCTTGCAGAAAATTTATTGCCAAAAGAATATTTATCACTGTTGGAAGTATTCATTTTATAAGAGGCACTTGTATTTAAACCAAATTTATTGATGCGGATATTGTACATAGCACTGATCATAAAATCTGTACTCGCAGTTCCTGTTTGTGTATTGGCCAATGCGGCTACTTCGGAAGCAGTAGTATCTACATTGAATTTTCCTGTGGGTAATTTCAAACCGGCACCGAGCCACAATTGCTGTGAAATATTTTTTTTGAAAACGGCGGACGTTTTATCAAAAATTTTATAGTTGGCCATCACTGCAATATCTCCCAATCCGTTTTTATCGGTTGTTCCATCATCCGAAACCTGGTGAATAAAATTATAGGGAATGATTGCAAGCACCTGCCAGCGTTTACCAAAATTAACCCCGGCCCATATCTCCATCGTTTTATAATAATCATTGCTGAACTGATCAGGATCATCGAGGAGCCTTGTTTTAAATTGCTGAACATGATACCGGATGCCGATAAATTTATTATTGAATTGTGGCAACATGCCGATATAATAATTGCCAATTCCGCACCCGCATATTTCGCATGCTTGAAGTGTATGCATAGAGAACAATGCAACGATCGTTGCTATAGTAATTTTTTTCATGATAATTTTTTTGAATGATACAGTTAAGAACACGGATTATAGAAACAATTACACGGATAAAGCCATTTTTTAATTTCCAATAATTAATTGCTTTCTGAAATAGAATTGTGCTTCAATCTGTGTAATTAATTCCTGAAATCTGTGTAATAGAAAATAAGAGTAGTAAAAGATTACGAATACTGCGGTGGATGAAAAAAAGCGAAAGAACGATCAATCACAGGCTCTGAAATTATTGATGTCACTGACTTTATAATATTTACCGGGACAATTGTAATTGTATAAAAAAAAGATTTTGAAGAAAGCACTTCATCGAACTTGCCCTGTTTTCTTTCGGGTAGCTGCTGATCTTTCTTTTCCTGTTCCTGCATTTTCTTCATCATCTGGCATTTGCCGTTGCAATGCATTTTTGGGATGGCTTTGTTCTCACAGTTTTTTGTGTAGGCTGTTGTATTGAACAGGTAGTCTAACTGTATTGCAAACCTGTTGAAGGTCTGCGCAAGGAGTGCTATGATCAAGATGGAAACAGCAATAAATTTCATTATTGCAAAGGAACGCAGATTCGGTTAATTTTCATGAGCAGGTTTGATCTTTTTATTTTCAATTGCAAAACTTAATCAATTAATAATGGAGTGTAATACCTGCGTAATAATTAATACCGGGTGCAGCATTGTAATACCGGCCGGCGGCTGCATTGATATCGTTGCCCAGACTGTATTTCGTATTGAAAATATTATCGATGCTGCCAAATAATTCCAGCTTTAATTTAGTAAGAGAAATATTTTTACAACCAACTCGCAGCGCCAGTAAATTATACGATCCTGCAATATCTGAATTCGCGTCGTTCAGCGGAATGGCGGCCGTATAAGTGTAAGTAATATTTGTATAAAGACCCATGCGGGAAATAATATCCAGCCCTGCAACAATTGTTTGCGGGGCAACTCCCGGCAATTGCTTTTTTGAAAAATCGTTGTTCACCTGTTTAAAATCTTTATAATGAAAATCATGATTGGTATAGCTGGTCCATATTTTTAAATTGCTCAGTGACTCTCCGGGTTTATTAATTATATCATATTGAACATTTGCTTCAAAGCCCTGCTGTTTTGTTGCACCGGCATTGGTATAATAAAAAATTCCGCTGGTATCAATTCTTTGAACGATCGTGTTTTTCAATTGAAAGAAAAAAGCATTGATATCAAACTGTAATTTATGGTGAAGCAGATCTCCTTTGCTGCCCACTTCATAATCTACGCCATCACCGGGCTGCAGCTCATTTCCAATAATACCATTCGAACGGAGCAGTTCTGAAACAGTTGGTGTTGAAAAGCCACGTGCCGCACTTGCGTAAAGAGAAATAGCAACCGTTATTTTTTTCAATAATGCAATGCGTGGTGCCAGTTTATTTTCAAATGTTCGGGTCTGTTTCGTCACCGGTCTTTTTGATAAACGCGTAAAACTGACAGACGATTTATTAAGACTCATGCCGGCAGTAATTGTCCAGCCTGTTTTTATTTTAAGATCTGTTTGCGCAAATAAAGTATACAACCAGTTGTCGATATCATCATCTGTTTGAAGCGTGTCTATATTTCCAAGTTTATTACTGTAATCCTTTGTATTGAAAAATCCTTTTTGTGCTTCTGCACCCAAATTCAGTTGCAGTTTATTTTCATGAATGTCTTTATTGAATTGAAAAACAGAACGACCACCAAAATGTGGCTCCTTTCTTTTTTCATAAACCCTGATGCCGGGATTATTAAAATCGGTATAAGCTCCATAAACAGAAGTTGTATTCTGCCAGTTGCTGTTGAAATGATATTCATTACTTAAGCCAATGGTAAAATTCTTTTGAAAAATTGCCGCTTTATTTTGTACGGCGCCGGGAGCTGTGCCTACTGAAGGCCTTGCCTGTTTTGGATCTGCATCATATTCCGATTTGGTTAACGCACCGGGCGTTTGATAATAAAGGTCTGCATACAATGCATACGCGTGGAAACTCTGCCGTTCATTTATTTTAATCAGCTTTTCCCAACTGGCTACATCGCGCCGTAAATTCGTTTGTTGGCGGTAACCGGTACTTGTCTGGTGACTGTAACCAATCATGTCTTCATTACCTGTTTTGCCAAAACGTAAATTGATATCGATGTGATTGTCGGCAAAGCTGCCTGCTGTGTAACTGATATCTCCACCTTTCTGAAAATTAGCAGGCATGCTACGGATAAGTACAGCGCCTCCGGTTCCGGCACCGTACATGCTTCCTGCCGGTCCTTTGATGATCTCAATAGATTGAAAATTATAAAAGCCAAGCTGGTTCAGGTAAGTATTGCCACCGGGATCGGTGAGCGGAATCTCATTGAAATAAATTTTTACATCCCTCACGCCAAAGGGGGAACGCAGCGAACTGCCCCTGATATTGAAACGGTAACTGCCGGGAGAACGTTCTTCCATTCTTACACCGGGATTGGCATTGATAGAAGGCAGGATACTGTTGTTGCCAAACCGGTTTAACTGCGATTGTCCTACATAAGAAATGGCTGCAGGTACTTCCGATAATTTTCTGTTTTGATTATACGAGTTCACAATAATATTCTGCAGGAGTTGGTGATCAGCAGAATCTATAATGTTTTTTTCCGGCGAAGATTGCGAGAGTAAATGTCCTGTAAAAAAAATACCCGCTATAAAAAGTACTGTTATTTTCATCCTATAATTTTTCATATAAAACCGGAACAGGATATTCATTAACTTGGGCAGCGATAATGTTCCTGCTAAGTTAGCATTTAAACAGGATACTGTTCTTACTAACGACTATTGTAAATCTTATATTGTATGACAGGCAAACAGGCAAAACTTAATTTATTCGATTTTACAATGATCGTGGTAAGCCTGGTGATTGGTATGGGTATATTCCGTACGCCTGCCAACGTAGCCAAAGCATCTCCTGATACTTTTTTGTTTTTTACCGCATGGATCGCAGGCGGCCTGGTGGCTTTATGTGGTGCGCTTACTTATGCTGAGATCGGAAGCCGGCTGCCAGTTACCGGGGGTTATTATAAAGTATTTTCTTACGCTTATCATCCATCCATTGCATTTGCCATTAACTGCGTAATACTGGTTTCTAATGCAGCTTCACTTGCAGGCGTAGCACTGGTGGGTGGAGAATACATCACGGCGATCTTTATTCCTGCTTCCAAAGAAATTTCATACATGGCGGTTGCTGCCAACGCAACTTATATTCAAACGATACATATAATTATTGCAATTGCAGCTATTGTTATTTTTTACGGCGTGAATTTATTAGGATTGAAGATGAGTGCGAGAACGCAGAATATTTTAACCATCATCAAGATCACTTTGATCCTGTTATTGATCGCGCCTTTGTTTTTTGCAGATTCGTCTTCAGCTATTCATCTTCCAGGATCTGAAATACACAGTAGTATCCGGGAATATATCAAAGCATTTGGAATCGGCCTCGTAGCTGTAAGCTTTACCTATGGCGGTTATCAGCAGACCATCAATTTTGGGGCGGAAGTAAAGAACCCAACCAAAAATATTCCGCGAGGCATTTTTTTCGGTATCTCGATCATTATTATTCTGTATCTCACGATCAATTACGCTTATATTAAAGTAATTGGGTTTGAAAACCTGAAACAGAGTCAGAATATTGCCGCTATCATGGCATCAAAAATATTTGGTGTGAATGCTGAACGGATTTTGTCAGGGTTTTTATTTTTGAGTGTACTTGCTTATGTAAACGTTTTACTGATGAGCAATCCCCGCGTGATGTATGCTATGAGTGAAGACAGAATACTTCCGCCGGTTTTTAGGCAGAGAAATATTAAAACAGATGTGCTGACTGTTTCATTGAGTGTCTTCGCTGCGCTTTGTGCCATTATTGTTTTCTGGGCAAAAGAATTTGACAGCATCTTGAACTTTACCATATTTCTCGATTCGTTTGGAATGGTATTATCGGCCGCGACCATTTTTATTTTAAGGAAAAAAACGAAGCACCTCAACAGCACAGGTATTTATACGATGAAGCTGTATCCCTTGCTGCCGCTGATTTTTATTACCGCATACATTTTTGTAGGGATCAGTATTGCGATGGACTATAAAAATAATAAATACGCGGCGTTAATCGGCATGGCTGTAATAGCAGGATTTATTGCATTGTATTTTCTTGCAAAACTTTTCAAAGATAAACCGGCCACGAACGACGCGAATGATTCGAACGCAGCTTGATATGATCTTTCCTTTCATTAAAAATATTTTCAGATGGACATTTCTTACATCATCAATGAACTTGCCGAAGACCGTGAAAACTATTTCAATGCCGTCTCTCCGCCGATCATGCAGACAAGCAATTTTGTTTTTAAAAAAGTAGATGACTTTCGCAATGCATTTAAAGATGAATATTCAACTTTTCTGTATAGCCGTGGTAAAAATCCAACCGTTGATATTTTAAGAAAAAAACTGGCTGCACTGGATAATGCAGAAGATTGCCTGGTATTCAGTAGTGGCGCTGCTGCTATTTTTGCAGCCGTTCTGGCCAATGTAAAATCGGGCGATCATATTGTGTCTGTAGACAAGCCTTATACCTGGGCCCAAAAAATGTTCAATGATATTTTACCAAGGTTTAATGTAACAACAACTTATATCGACGGAAAATCAATTGAAAATTTTGAACGGGCCGTACTGCCGAACACGACGGTTATTTATCTTGAAAGTCCAAACAGCTGGGACTATGCACTGCAGGATCTTAAGGCTGTTGCTGAACTGGCGAAGTCGGAGAATATTATTACCATTATTGATAACAGTTATTGTTCTCCGCTTTATCAAAAACCAATTGATTTCGGGATCGATCTTTCTATACAAACCGCTACGAAATATCTTGGCGGGCACAGCGATGTTTTGGGTGGAGTAGTAAGTGGCAGTAAAGAGATGATCACAAAAATGTTTAACAGTGAATACATGAATATCGGCAGCGGTATCCAGCCTTTTAATGCGTGGTTGCTGATCCGTGGCCTGCGAACATTGCCCGCAAGGCTGGACAGGATCACTGTTTCTACGAATAAAGTGGTTGAATTTTTAAAACAGCATCCGAAAGTAGAATCCATTATTTTCCCTTTTGACAAAAGTTTTCCGCAATATGAACTGGCGAAACAACAAATGAAAGGGGCATGCGGTTTACTCACGTTTATTATTAAGGCCAATGCTGTTGAACAGATAGAAAAATTTTGTGAAGACCTGCAGCACATCATGATGGCCGTGAGTTGGGGTGGCCATGAAAGCCTGATCATTCCAAAATGTGCAGGCATGGAAAGGAATGAATTTGATGCAGGAAATAAAGAACACCGGATGCTCCGGCTTTATGTTGGACTGGAAGAACCTGATTATATTATTAAAGACCTGGAACAGGCATTTCAAAAAATAACCGGTTAATTTTTAATTGTTACTAATTTTTTTACGGCAATAATATCTCCATTGTTATCAATGCCCTGGATTGTAATCAAAACATTTTTGTTATTGTTGAGCAGTTTACAATGCAGTATTTTATTTTCATCAGGTATAGCAAAAGGATTCCAGTATAAAGTAGTGCGCTGATCATTGCCAAGCATTCCTTTATCAAATACCGCATTAAAATAAGGCTTGTTGCCTGCAAGCCCTTGGATATTTATTTTTGAAAAAACAGTAGCGTTGCCATTGTTGTCAACGCCTTTTTTTGTATAAACAATAATGGTTGGCTTTCCGGGATTTATTATCTGAACAGGCGGAATAAAATTGGGCCCCATAACTTTTACTATTGCCACATCCGGCATATTAACGCTGATGATCGTGGCCTTATCAACCGTTGTTTCATCCAGAATATAATTTGCTTCACTATCCTTCAGGTTGCTGAAATTTGAAATGCCGTAAACCCTCACCCTGTTATCTAAAAAGCTGAGCACATTTGCAGAAAATACATCGGGATAATCATTAATGAAATCAAAGTTGCCCATTTCCTGAACATTGGAACTGAAAACAGATGAAACATATTTTTCTTCCGTCAGCTGTTGCGGGGTTTTGGTCTTTGCACTAACGGTTACACCCTGTAACATTTTATTTCTTTCATTGGTTATTGCAACAGACAGTTTTTCCAGTTTCAACGTTTCGGAATTATTCACCGCAGCCGGATCGCACTTAATTAAATCGTATGTTTCAGCAAGCTCAGGAGAAAAAACTGGTGGCGGCGTCATTTTTAAAATATACTTTGGAAAATCCCTGGACGGTTGTTTAAAATAAAGCGTTGCCGAATCCCGTATGATAATATCTTTAAACCTGATCATTCCATTCCCGTCGGTTACTGCCGGAATTACTGCAAGAATAGTATCGGCCTGTTTCAGGATCATGCTCAAAGCAAGATTTCCCAGAATTCGTTTGCTGTCCGCGTCTTGTATAATACCAATGGCAGAAAGAGTTTCAGCATCATCCGGCTTTGATTTTTTATAAATCTCCTGCATAACTGCTATACTTGCCGCACCCGGGGTTTGTGTAAGGGTAAGCAGGTCCAGCTTCTGCTGAACACTGTCTTTACTACCCGAAAAAATAAATTCTTTTTGCTGCAATCCTTTTGCATCGCTGAAAGTGTAGTTATCTGTTTCCATTTCATTGTCGTCTTTGCCTGCTGCGGAAATGGAAACGGAAAGATCACCGGGGTCAGCATCTTTAAAATGTAGTACCAGTTCGTTAAGGTTGGTAACGGTATCGCTGATGTCGACAGACAAGGAAGATTTCGTGTTGCGGTAATTGTAGTATGATCTTTCGGCAACGATTTTATTACTGTTGTCATTAATTAAAATAAAATGATTGATGCCTTCCTTTAAAACGGTATCCGGTAAAAATTTTGCAAACCCTTCTTCGCCATCTACAGTAAAACCAGCTTTGTATCTCAATTCAAGATCTTTTTCGATCAGCAGTTGATATCTTCCTTTTTTTTTAGCCCTTACCCTGTATGCGAATCCATTATTTGAAGGGGATACATTAAATGCAACATCGTTTTCATTGTACTTCAATTCAATTATTGTTTTCTGACTACCGCCGGGAAAACTGATAAGCGCATAATAACTTTTATTTTTTTCAGGAGTGAGTTCAAACTTTCCGATGCCATTAAAGTATGGTGTGAAGCCCGTAAGCAAGGAATCATTATTATCAAATATTCCGCCCGTTGCATTGGCTGTTTCCCGCATCATATCGCTTTGAAAAGCGAAGACTGCAGGTATTCCGTCAGTAACTGATCCTGTTTCAGGAAATAAAACTACACCTGATTTCAGGGGACTATTTTTCTTATAATTGTAACTGCCACATTCATTTTCCTGGAAGATCATTTTTGTATAACTGTTGCTGCTGTCTGCCAGCAACATGCCGTATGTAAATGCCTGTAATAAAAAGTAACGGTTACTGTCATTGCCCGGTATTGTAAAAAAAGAAGCACCCGAGCCGTTCTCCAGTAATAATTTCTTTTGTTCGGTGATCCTGTTGTGTGAGTCAACCAGGTTTACATAAAGCAGTGTTTCGTCCGGATCATTGTTGTACGCTTTAAAGAAAACCGTTTCACCGGGAACAAAAGTATTTTTATCTATGTGAAGAAAAACCTTATCCGCCGCCCCCGTTTTCCGTAATTTTTCAATAAGGTCCTCTGTATTTTGGGTATGTCCGTTATAATAAATGACAATGCAGCAGATAAGTAAAAAGAATTTTTTCATAAGCCCAACATCTTTTACAGGTTAAATATATCATTTCCGAAAGAAGATGCACTGAAAATTAATATTACATCGCACCGGATATATGTTGCCGCCTGTAAAATCCTTTTTATGCAATTCACCCACGATAGATTATTTTTGTTGAATGCGGAAAAGAATTTTCTTAATGATTATGGCGGTACTGCTGTTCTCTGCTGTAAAGGCCCAGGAAAAATGGGACTTACTAAAATGCGTGGAATATGCAATGGCCAACAACATTTCCATCAAACAAATTGATCTGCAGACCAGGCTCGCCGATCTGCAGCAGCAGCAAAGCAAACTGAGCAGGTATCCAAGCTTGAGTTTTAATGGAGGTCCGTCTTTTAACAGTGGTCGCAACCAGGATCCTACTTCTTTCAGCCTGATAACACAGAATTATATATCAGCCAGTATGCAATTGCAGAGTAGTGCTGAAATATTCAACTGGTTCAGTAAAAAAAATATCATTGCTGCCAATGAATGGGAACTGGAAGCTGCAAAAGCAAATTCCGATAAATTAAAAAATGACATTTCGCTTGCAGTGGCGAATTCCTATCTACAGGTATTGCTTGCAAAATCGCAGGAAGAAATTATTAAGATCCAGGTAGAACAATCAAAAGTGCAACTTGATAAAACAAGAAAGATGGTAGATGCCGGATCTTTACCGGAATTGAATGCCACGAATCTTGAAGCTGTACTCGCCAGTGACAGCTCCGCCTATATAACGGCAAGAGGTAATGTAACACAGGCAATACTTTCTTTAAAAGCTTATATGAATTTTGATGCTGCCGCTCCTTTTGAAGTAGCCACGCCTCCGGCAGAAATGATTCCTTTGCTGAATATTGCTGATCTGCAGCCAGATATTGTGTATGCTTCTGCCATCGCCAATCAGCCACAACAGAAACTAAATGATTTCAAATTAAAAGCTGCACAAAATAATGCACTCGCAGCTAAAGCGAATATGTATCCGACGATCAGTGCTTATGGCAGCCTGGGAAGTGGGTACAACAGCAGATCTGAAGAAATTATCAGTTCATCACAAGTTGTTGCGCCCTTTGCAAATGTAACGGTTAACGGCACCAGCTATAATGTTTTTCCTTTGCAACCCTTTACCAGTTACACTTATGGTAAAACAGCTTTATTCAACCAGTTCAATCAGAATTTCAGGCAGTCGGTCGGACTTAATTTGAGTGTGCCTATTTTTAATGGCAGTAGCCTGCGTACCAATTGGGAGCGCAGTAAGATCAACGTAAAAAATCTGGAACTGCAAAAGGATCTCGACAATCAAACCTTAAAGCAGAATATTTACCAGGCTTATAATTCGGCAATAGTTGCATTGGAAAAATTCAATGCTTCACGAAAAAATGTTTCATCATCCGAACTTACTTATTCTTTTGCCCAGAAACGTTTTGATGTTGGTATGCTGAGCAATTTTGATCTTGTTACTACCAAGAACAATGTAACAAGCGCCAGGCTTGAATTTACATTGAATCAGTTTGATTATATTTTCAAAATGAAGGTACTGGAGTTTTATAAGGGGCAGGGATTGAAGTTGTAGCTGTTAAGTTTTAAATAAAGGTTGGCAGTAGACGGAAAATACATTCGTGTACATATGTGCCATTCATGGCAAAATGTATTCAGTGACAAATAAAAATTACAAAATTCAGATATGAGCAAATCATTGAAATGGATACTGATCATTGCGGGATTGTTATTGGTGCTGTTGGTGATACTTAGTAAATCCGGTGCCTTTGGTAAAGATGAAGGCATAAAAGTAACGGCCGAAAAAGTTCTGAAACGCAATATAACAGAAATTGTAAATGCCAGCGGAAAAGTATATCCTGTGGTGGAAGTGAAAATAAGTCCTGATATCAGTGGTGAAATTACTGAGCTTGTTGTTAAAGAAGGCGACAGTGTAAAACGTGGGCAGGTATTGGCGCGGATCTATGCTGACATCTATAGTATTCAACGCGATCAGGCTGCAAGTGGTGTACAGCAATCGCAGGCACAGATCGCGCAAATGCAGGCACAGGTAGCCAACTCGCAGGCCGCACTCGATGCATTGAAATCAAACAAAGAACAGGCACAACGGAATTATAATATGCAGAAAAAACTGTATGATGATAAGGTGATCAGTCTCAATGAATTTAATATCGCCGATGCCACTTTAAAATCTGCCAATGCAAATTACAATGCGGCATTGCAGGGAATTAAAGGAAGCGAAGCAACTGTATCAAGTGCAAGGGCCAATGCACTCAGTGCACAATCAAATCTCCAGAAAGCAAATAAAGATCTTGGAAGAACAGCAGTGGTAGCCCCGATGGATGGTGTAGTGAGCCTGATGAATGTAAAACAGGGAGAAAAAGTTGTAGGCAACAGCATGATGGCGGGTACAGAAATGCTTCGTGTAGCTGACATGCATAAAATTGAAGTGCGGGTTGATGTGAGTGAGAACGATATACCAAAAGTAAAGTTGGGCGACAGTGCATTGATCGGTATTGATGCTTACAGCGGAAAAAAATTCAAAGGCGTTGTTACACAGATCAGCAGCAGCAATAACGGAGCATCCACACAAAATTCGCTGGCGAATACCAGTAATGATGTTACCAATTATAAGGTTTATATCCGTATCGTTCCTGAAAGTTATGCTGACATTATTGTAAACGGGACCTTTCCATTCAGGCCAGGAATGAGTGCCAGTGCTGATATTCAAACAAAGACCCATAGCAATGTGCTGAGTGTTCCTATTAATGCGATCACTACCCGTGAAAAAAACGAAGGTAAAGACAACACCAAGGCAAAGGATGATAACAGTATGGCCAATAATAAATCTGTAAATACAGATGACGATTTTGAAATAGTGGCGTTCATTCTTCAAAAAGACGGCACGGTGAAAAAAACAGTTGTAAAGACAGATATACAGGACATCAACTATATTGAAGTTGTAAACGGATTGCATGAAGGCGATGAAGTTATAACCGGCCCTTATGAAGTAGTGAGCAAAACCCTGGCTGAAAAACAAAAAATTAAAGTGGTAGACAAAAAAGAATTGTTTGAAACCAAAAAGTAAACACTACATTATTAACTTACTACTTAAAACTTATTACTTACAAGTTCGATGAAATATAAATTTTCCGTCACTCTTTTATTTATATGCTGTTGTTTTGTTTATGCGGACGCACAGAATATTCCTTTAACTGTGCTTACAAAAAAATCCAATGCAGATTCTGTAACCAACACTTCCGTCCAGTTATATAGTTTGCCTGATACGGTACTTATCAATACGCAGCTGGTGAAAACATCCGGCAATAAATTCAACGTCAGTAAATTTTCAAAATATATACTACGCATTTCAGCTATCGGTTATGAAACAATAGAAAAGAATGTTTCCATTACAGATAGGCCGGTGAGTCTTCAATTTATATTGCAAAAAAGAAGTACGGCAATGAAAGCGGTGACAGTAACTTCCAGAAAGCCATTGGTGAAACAGGAAGATGATAAATCAGTGATCGATGTAGAACCGATCGCAGCCAGCAGCAGCAATGCTTTTGAAGTGCTGGAAAAAACACCAGGTGCTATTGTTGACCAGGATGGCAATGTATATCTCAACAGTTCAAGCCCTGCCACGATCCAGATCAATGGACGCGAAGTAAAATTAAGTGCCGCAGATCTTTCTTCATTATTGAAAAGTTTACCTGCGGGCAGTATCAGCAAGATCGAGATCATCCGTAGTCCGTCGGCAAAGTACGATGCATCCAGCAGTGGCGGTATTGTAAATATCGTTTTAAAGAAAGGTGTAAAGCTGGGCAGTAACGGAAGTTTAAATGTTGGATATTTTCAGGGTGTGTACAGTACCAAGTTTGCAGGGTTCACCATTAATAAAAGTGCAGATAAGATCAGCACATATCTTTCTTATCAATTCACCGACAGGAATAATTATGAAGCATTGAACTCAAAACGCATTATTCCACTCGATAATTCAACGCTTGCGCAAACAGCTTATACGACGTACCCCGCGCTGAATCATTATATAGGGGCGGGCATTGATGCGGAGCTCAGCAAAAAATTCAGTATTGCGTATGATGGCCGTTTTACCAGCAACGACAGCAGAAGTGATGCCTTAAATAAAATAAATATCAGTAACAATGTTACGCAGCAAAGCAATGGCAGTAATCAATCAATAATAAAGAATAGCGGTACTTCAATTTACTTTGGCAATAATTTCTCTACGAGATACAAAATAGATTCAATTGGCAGTGAGTGGACGATGCAGTTTGATTACAACTATTATAAAAACGGCAATGAACAGTTGTATAACAACTATTATTATTTACCGGCTGATCCGGCGCTGTTGGGAAACGGAAATTCAAATAACCGGAAAAATATTTTTACTGCGCAAACCGACCTGGTCTGGAAGATGAAGAAAAAATTCACACTGGAAGCTGGATTTAAAACAACCGTGTCAGCCAGTCATAACGCAGCAGATTATTTTTATAAGAAGGGAAGTACTGCATTGCAGGTAGATAGTTTTCAAACCAATACTTTTAAGTACAGAGAAGCCATTACGTCTTCTTATATGCAACTGGCAAAAACCTTTGCAGGCTTTAATATCAAGCCGGGAATAAGGATGGAGATCACTGATATCAATGGAAGGCAACTGGTGCCAAAAGATACTTCGCTTGCTATTCAACGGACGGATTTTTTTCCGTACTTATATATCCGTCACAGGCTGGCAAAACTTTTCGGCTTTGAACTGAATGGTAATGCGATCTATCGCCGCAGTATCAGCAGGCCATATTATGAGGCACTGAATCCTTATCCAAAATATGTGGATCAATATCTTTTTGATGTAGGCAATCCATCATTGCGACCACAGTTCACAACCAACTATGAGTTCAATGTTATCGCTGATGATTTTCCCATTTTTTCCATTGGCGTTAATCATACCAAAGATATTTTCAGCAATGTTACTTACCAGGATGATGTAACAAAGATCGCTTACCGCACTTATGATAATCTTGGTACGAACAAAGAATTGTACCTGCGTTTTGTAGGAGGTATTCCTCCGGGAGGGAAATATTTTTTTTATGCCGGAGCTCTGTTCAATTCAAATGAATACAATGGGATTTACCAGAATCTGCCATTGTCTTATAAACGCGGGAGCTGGTCCTTCTTTACCTACCAGCAGTTTAAAGCCTCGTCAACACTCACTTTCAGTATCAACGGTTTTATGCGTACCGGCGGATTACAGAACTTTTATGAACTGAAAAATTTCGGTTCACTCAATTGCAGCATCAATAAAAAAATAATGGACGGTAAGGGAACATTGGTCCTTTCCGGAAATGATATTCTTGGTACCAATAAAGTTGAATTTGCGTTGAATCAGGGAAATGTAAAAGCATCCGGCAACAGAATGAATGATACAAGAAAGATCGGGCTTACTTTCCGTTACAGTTTTGGTATCAAACCCAAAGAAGAAAAGAAGGCGATGTTTGAGCAACCAGCGGAGAGTAATTGATAATGAATAGTTGATAATTGATAATTTTTAAATAATGGTCAGACTGCGGCCGACAGACCACTATCAATTATCCATTATGAATTATCAATTCTGTTTAAGCTTACTAAATAAAAAGCTCCTCCGCCACTATAACGCTTTCAGGCCTTCCCACATCTACCCAGTTATCACCTGTATGATCGAAACCCAGGATAACATTATCTGCGGCAAGATCAAGATAAGTATCCATGATTGAGAATTTACCTGTCTGTTTTATTTTAGAGAAAATTTCAGGACTGTAAATAACTACGCCACTATAAGCAAATGGAGTTAAGTCATAACCGGGCAAAACAATTTTTTCTTCACCGGTAGTTGAATTCATCCAGCCGCACATCCGGTTGTCTTTATTCAATAAAACATAACGGGATGTTTTTCTTTTTGTTACTGCAAATGCAATCAATGGCTGATATTGCTGATAAAAAGAAAATAATTTATTAAGATCCAGTGCCGTTAAAATATCTACATTCAAAGAAATAAAAGGCAACCCGTTTTCGAGTAAAGGTTTTGCTTTTAATAATCCGCCACCTGTTTCAAGTACTTCATTGCTTTCATCGCTGATGATGATATTGCTGCCCCAACCTTTATTTTGTTGTATAGCATTCATGATCTGATCCGGAAAATGATGAATGTTTACAACTACATCAGTAATTCCATATTGCTGCAGGTATTCAATATTTCTTTGTAATAGAGATTTTCCATTTACCATTGCCAATGCCTTGGGATGCTGGTCTGTCCAGGGTTTGAAGCGTGTACCGAGACCGGCGGAGAAGATGATAGCGGGGGCCATGTTCATGGTTGATGGTTGATGGTTCATAGCGTTTACATCGAGTCTCTCAACTTAGTAGTCATTTTACAAATGATTTCGTATTGATTATAATAATTTCTAAAAACTTCTTCGTTTATATAAGCTCTATCCTTAGCTATAAATAAGCAGGCAACTACTTCTATCGCAGAACGCAATGCTATACCTAAAAATCTTTTATATTCAGGTATCGATTGACCAGTACTTCCTTCCGCAATATTTAATACAACAGAATCGGCTGCTCTTTTTATTTGGGACGATAAACTATATAATTCTTCACGAGGGAATTTTTTGTAGCCGTATCAATTTCATTACTCAGCTTTAAGGCTTCCTGCCACACTTTCAAACTCTCAAATCTAAATGCCATAAAAATATTATTTTTCTACATATTTTAGCTGTCAAAACATTTCATAAATCAGTAGTCATTTACAACAAGATCAAAATTAGTAGCCAAACTTACTACTTACAAAAAATTTGATTGGGGTTGCTTCCCATGAACAATCAACCATGAACCATGAACAACTCAGGGTGCAATTACCCAATTAAGCTGATTTAAATGCTTCAACTCAATCTTCACTTTAAACTTATTCCGCAAATGCCTTGCTACGGCTTCAGCCGCATAAACACTTCGGTGCTGACCGCCGGTACAACCGAAGTTGATCATCAGACTTTCAAAACCACGTTTAATATAATCTTCCACTGCAATATCTACTACATTATAAATACTGTTGATGAACTCCGGCATTTTGGTTTGCTGTTCTAAAAAATCTTTCACCGGTTTATCAAGCCCGCTTTGTGTTTTATAGATTTCAATTCTTCCGGGATTTAATACGCCACGACAATCGAACACAAAACCACCGCCATTTTTTGTTTCATCTTTAGGATAACCGGATTGTAAAAAAGAAAAACTGTTGATCTTGACAACGAGTGGAGAATCAGGACCGGCCTGCATCGGTGTAAATTCCTGTATCACTTCATCACTGATACAGATCTCCAGCACTTTTTTAAATTCGGTAACGGCAAGGCCGAGACTTTGATTATTGATAAACCATTTTAAATTCTGCAATGCCAGAGGAATGCTCGTTAAAAAATGTGCCTTCCGTTCAAACAAACCACGGAATCCATAAGCGCCTAAGACCTGCATCAAACGGATCAGCACATAACCATTGTATTGACTGCGGAAAACTTCTTTGTCGATAGGCTGACCAACTATCTTTTCAAATGCATTCATGTAATCCTCCAGCAGACTGAGTTTCCAGTCATCAGGAAGATTTGCCCTGGCCTGCCACAGCAGCGAAGCAACATCATATTGCGGCGCGCCTTTCATGCCGCCCTGGTAATCTATGAAATGGACATTTTTATTATCCGTGATGAAAATATTTCTGCTTTGAAAATCGCGGAACATAAAATATTTATATTCTGTATGCGATAAATAATTACTCAAGGCCTCAAAATCATCAATCAGTTTCTGTTTGTCGTAGGGTCTGCGCAAGGCATCTAAAAAATAATATTTAAAATACAAGAGGTCGGCCATGATCGCCTGTTTACCAAAACTGGCATTGGTCAAACATTTTTTATAATCCAATCCTTCATGGCCTTTTATCTGGAGCAATGCCAGTTGTGAAAGGCTTTCTTTAAAAAGGTCATAAGAACTTTGTATGTAACCATCATCTTCCAGCCTGTTCATTAAAGAAACTTCACCAAAATCTTCCTGGATATAAATATCTTTTTTTTCATTTACACAAAAAATTTCCGGTGTACAAAGTTCCTTCTTCTTAAAATGTTTTGAAAAATAAATGAAGGTCTCGTTCTCTTTTAAATTAGCACCATGTGCAGCGATATAAGATTTTCCGGATGTGTGAATTCTATAGTAATGCCGCTCACTCCCGGATTGCGGAAGCATATCAACAGCAATTATCGGCTCGGATGAATAGGTGGAAAAAAGTGCTTTGACCTGATCGGTTACTGATTGCATGAAATAATTATTGGCGTAAAAATAAAGTATTTTGTTCAGGTTAGCTACCTCAATAAATCGCAATAAATTATAGAAATAAAAACTCCCGTTGTTTTCACAACAGGAGTTTCTTTCTGTACAGCGAACCTCATTAATTATTCACCTGATATTTCTCCGGCGTTTTTATTTCTTCCTTTAATTGGCTTGCTTCCATCCATACGCACAATTTTCGGGGTAAATTTTCCGACTATATCAACAAGTGCTTTCTGCGAGTGCATTACCATCTCAATATCCTTATAGGCAAATGGTGCTTCATCCAACCCTCCACCAGACAGCGTTACACCATGCTTTAGCAATTCTTCTTTCAAAGCATTGTGGGTAATTGAACCCATTGCGGCCGTTCTGCTCAGTCTTCTTCCGGCACCATGGGCCGCAGAGAACAATGAAGCGGTTTCGCCTTTACCTTTTACAATAAAACCGGCTGCGGTCATTGAGCCGGGAATTATTCCCAATACATTTTTGCCTGCGGGTGTTGCACCTTTTCTGTGAACAATCACTTCCTTTCCTTCATGTATTTCCTTCCATGCAAAATTGTGATGATTCTCTACCATTCTGATTGGCTGCCTTCCAAGCTGCTTTGCAATTTTTTTATGAATTACATGATGACAGGCAGAAGCATAATCACCGGCAAGATTCATAGACATCCAATACTCGATACCTTCCTGCTCATCTAAATTCAGCCATGCAAGATTTCTTGCTTCGTCCGGCAATCTTCTTTTTTGTTTCGCGATACGCGTGTAATGGTCCGCGATCCTTGCACCCAATGCACGGGAACCGGAATGACTTAATAGTCCAACATAATTACCTGCTTCAATGCCGAGCACTTCATCTTTTTCCAATATTTCAACAATACCAAATTCAACAAAATGATTGCCTGAACCGGAAGAACCCATCTGTCTGGCAGCCTTGCCCTGCAACCCTTTCAGGAGATCGGTTTCATTAAATTCTTTTCTGTCAGTCACTTCATTGTAAGTGGAAGTTGGAAATTCTCTTCCGCCGCCAAACAATGTTGCTTCATGTAATTCTTTCAGAAAATAACTTTCTCTTTGTATCAATTCTTTCGGATCAATATCAAAAACGGATAAACACATTCTGCAACCAATATCAACGCCGACGCCATACGGGATCACTGCATTTTCTGTTGCGAGTACGCCACCGATCGGTAAGCCATAACCGTGATGGGCATCCGGCATCAATGCGCCCGCAACTGCTATGGGTAATTTTGCAGCCTGATACATTTGATTCATTGCTCCTTGTTCAATATGCTCACTTCCGAAAACATTAAACGCAATGCCTGTCTGGTTCAGAGAAATTGCTGAACCTTCTGTAACTATTTTCGGAATTAACTGCTCCGCAATCAGCGCCAGTACTGCATCGTCGGTAAATTCAACCGGCGCTGCCAATACATTTTTTAAAATTTCCATGACCTCCTCCTTTTTGTGATGCTTATAATTTTTTTCCATCACATGCATGGCTATGCTTATCACGGGTCCTTCCGGAAAACCGATAGCCCTTATTTCTTTTCCTGATATTTTTAGCTTTGCCATTTTTTTCGCCATGTATCACATGGACTTTTCTTATTTTATAAAATTAATTTTCTTAACCACTTACCTGAATGTACAACCGTGATTTTTTAATTGTTCAATAAAGTTGAAACAGTACAAGTGAGTGACACCCGTCCGAACGATTCATCCGGGCGGGCAACGATGCTTCATAGCAGTACAAAAGCTAAGTTCATCACTTATCATTTTATGCCAGACACCCATTGATATTGGAATGTCTGGCACGAATGATTATTTCTGCGGAACAAAGATCTGTTTTAACTGATCTATCAAAACACCGTTTCCACTCACGCTGATGTTGTTGATCTTTTCTGCGATCTTTTCTACATATTCCATTTCTTTCAACTTCCACAACATCGCATTGTCTTCCATCAATTTTGCAGTATTCAGCAGACTGCGTGTACTTGCAGTTTCTTCACGCCGCATGATACTGTTGGCCTGCGCTTTCTTTTCCGCGATCATTACCTGGTTAATGATGTCTTTCACATCGCCTGGCAGAATGATATCACGGATGCCGAAATTATTTACTGCAATACCCAATGTTTCGGCTGTAGCTTTCACGGCTTCCAGAACAAAGTTTGCAACAGCATCTTTTTTATCCAGCAATTCATCGAAGGTCAATGCCGCAACATATTCCCGCAATGCCAACTGGAAGGCAATATACAACTGGCGTTCATAATCTTTGTTCTGCAACAAAGCTTTTTCAATTGCCACTACTTTATATTGTGCGTAGCCATTGATACGCAGTGCAGCTTTGTCTTTGGTCAGTATTTCCTGGCCATTTATTTCCAATTGCTGTATCCTGGTATCCACTTTACCAACTGTAATAGTGATGTTGTTCTTCCACCAGTAGTAAATGCCTGCATCCAGTAACTGTACATACTTTCCATCAACAAACAGGATGGCCTTTTCGTAATTTTCAACTGTATAGGCACGAACATATGGTGCTACCAGTTTGTGCTGCAAAACTGTCCTGCTGATGTTTTCAGTAATTTCTATTTTACTGATGTCTGCTTTGACAAATTCATAATTGATCGCAGACTTCCAGTATGCATAACGACCTGCGTTCAATACATTTTTCAACAATCCATTTTCGTATTGCAACGCGATCTGGTTGTCACTCACTTCAACTACCATCAGCTTTTCTGCCAATGCAGCATCCTGCAACAGAATGTTTAATTCAATTGGCGCGTTGAATGCGAAATTTATATCGTACACAAATACATTCTCATTTACCCACAACCAATAACTGCCTGCTGTCAGCATTTTTTTATAAACGCCTTTCTTAAAAAGCAAACCAACCTGGTAATCATTTACATTTATCTTTTTCATTGTTTTAATTTTATGCCTTCGGGCTGGTTAAATATTTTTTTAATAAAGCCAGGTTTATCAACACCGGGTAATTGCGGAAATTGATTTCAATAATATCAGTCAGATCGGTTCAGAAATTTCATTATCATTTGATGTATTCATCACGATGATCAATTTTTGCTGTTTCGAAAAAACGTTTTATCATATTTACATCAACCTTCAGGTATTTACCTGGCTTCAGAAAATTGTTTCCAATCTTCAAAGGCCGATAAACCCGACTTTAATGTTCATCATTTTTTAAGAAGCGATGAACTTCTTTTTTGCAACAAGCAGGATTAGTGCTTTGCTTTTTGAAACCACGAGGGTTTCGTTCCTGGGATGGACTGTTACTCTAACCAACTGAGTTATCACCGCAACGATGAAGGGGATTCGAACCCCTGACACACAGATTATTGCTGGCAGATCCTGTTGAAACAATAGCATACAGATAGTTACTACGACTGCACTGCCGTGCTTTAAACACTGGCCTGGTTTGAATTATAACAGAATATACCAGTCTTGCCGTGAAGCAAGCTTTTGAGCCTTCCTTAAAAGAAAAGCAATTATTTAATTCATCAATTCTTCTTTGCGCCTGAAACCCAGCACTTCAATTCTTTCAGCAGGTTGTGTTTTTTCATGCTGATTGGCGATCTCAGCAATTGTCATTGGCTGATCGATCAGCGTATCAAAACCAAAATGCGTTGAAAGCTTTTGTGATTTTTCTATGCCCAGTTTTCCAAATTCATATTTAGCGATCAATCTTCCTTTCCGCATCAGTGCACTGTCGATCAACGTGAGCGAACTATTAAATGTGCAAACGATCTGTACGTTTAATGAATCTGCTAAAAGTCCATCAGAGATATTCAGAAGATTTGAAACAGCAGATCTGCCGGTAAGCTTTCTGTCCATGATAATATTTTCAGCATCTTCAATCACCAGAACACAATTTGTATTTTTTACCAACAATTCTACAAAGTCAGGATTCATAATATCCCCTGCAAGTGATGGTGATAAAAATAGTATCCGCTTTTTTATTTTTTTCACCAGGTAACGCAGGTACGTTGTTTTACCGGTTCCGGGTAATCCGTGCAGTAACACAATGCCTTTGTCATTTTGATTATTCAACCGCTTGCTGATCACAGCATCCACTTCTTTAAAATCATTTTCATAATAAAGATCCAGGTTGAGCTGCGTCCGTTTTATCTCCAGTGGCTTCAGCTGTAAACCGTCCCTGCCTTTGATAATGAGATTGATCTCTAATGGTTTTCTCCGCTGCTTTTCTTTAAACGCTTTCATGATCAATAAACATTCATTGATAAAATCGTCCTGTTTACCATTGTGATATATTTCACAATAACTACTGTCAAATTCAAGGATACAACCGTTTTCCATTATCAGGTAAGTTTCATTGAACTCTGCTTTTTTTAACCTGGTGCTGTGATACCGGTATGTATGTATCGATTTGATCTGATGGCCGAATTTATTTTTTATTGCATTGAAAGATTTCTCTCCATCTACATACCCGATGAATGTTTCACTGGGAATGGCATTGTTGTAATACAGGTATAAAGTTTTGCCATCCAGCAATCCGCTACCCAGTACTGCAGCACCATCAATTGTTTTATGTTGTTTTATATTTTCCATTTTTTTTGATTGAATACTTTTTAAATTATTGTACCATTTTGTTGGCGCAACTGGAACTCGCAAAGGCATGAGGTTTTGCTTTAAATTCAAACCCCATTCCCATGATATAGCCCATCGCTTCTTTCAAAGCATCATTACTTTTAAAGTTTGGATTTGTGTTGATATCTGCATGCACTTCCATGTCTACATTGAATGCAGTAAAAATGCTGCACAATGCATAAGCCACTTCAATACTTTTAGCTACTTCCAGTAACATCCTTTCTTTAATGTTCATCTTCCTTTTTGTTTTTTCATTTTGTATATACATGAAACCACCTTTGCCTTTTCTGATAAAAACGATCACCGTAGCAAATTCAGTTTCCTTTCCTTTTTTCTGACTATCGGTTCCGATGCAAACCTTCAATTCATATCCTGCTGCTTTTTCTTTTGCAACTGTCATTATAATTTCATCTGCAATCGGCTGCCGGATCTTTTCTCCGTTTAATTTTCTCCATTGTTGTTGATTTGTTTCCATTTTATTTTTATTAGACGAATTTTAAATTCAATTACACGAATTTTTTAAAAAGTGGACGAAACAAGACTCGAACTTGTACTACCGGTGTTTCACACCGACACTCTACCATTGAGTTATTCGTCCAGAAAAATTGAGGATGAAGAAAGACTCGAACTTTCAATCCTTCCGTTAACAACGGAGCGCTTCGCCATTAAGCTATTCATCCTTTGGTTGGTCCGGTGAGATTTGAACTCACAACTCCCGGTTTAAAAGACCGGTACTCTAAACCAGTTGAGCTACGAACCATAATCGCCACGGAGGGCACGGAATTACACGGATATTGTTTTACCACGAACTGCACAGATGAACACTGTTGAAGACGTCAAGAGAAAAAACTTTCGTTTTAATTCCCCTAAACTTATAACGTACAACTAATAACATATAAATTTCTCAATTCTTTTAAAAGCGGCCCTGTTGCATCTTACAGGAACCGCTCCATTCCTCCTGCTAATCTTTTATCTCAATTGAAATGCTGCCGGATCCTTCGCAGCATTACATTTATTTTCTTCCTGAATGATCTTTTTTTTATCAGTTAATAAAATCATGATAAGAAAATGTATTATCCTTAAAACAATTAAAAATTTCATCTCATCCTCCTTTTATTTTTTTGCATAAAAAAACCCGGTCACATTGCGACCGGGTTTTTTAAACAGTAGAATATTATTATTCCTCTGCTAACCACGGTCGCCGGTTGTCATCAGTAAATTTTACTTCAGGTTTATGAGCTGTAAAGCGGTTGAGACAATTTTTTATTGCCTGTAATTCCTGCCTGTCACAAATCGTAAATCCGTTAAAACTTTTTAGTTGAAACACCATTTTATTTTTTAAATTTTATTTTACTCTGCAATCAGATCCATTCTTTCCAGATAAACAAAAACCCCGCTTTGTGGGCGGGGCTTGAGTTATAGTCAGTTAGTTTGTACTTATCCAACAGTATAACATGCCCCGCGATCCATATTAAATCCTTTCGGATCTAAACTGATCATTGTTTGAGAATTTAAAAGTATGCGTTGCATGTTTTTTGTTTTAAAATTTTGTTTTGCGCTGCAAAGATGAATTTATTTTTTTCAATCTACCAAATATTTTTAAAAATATTTTTACATCCTTTTATACGCAGTGGCCTGAAACCGTTTGTCAGTAACGATTGTACTGATTTATTTTTTTATCTATTTTTAGAAATTATTAAAAGAAAATCAATCGTCAGCATCTTTTTTAGTTACTGCTTTTACAAATGCAGCCCTGTTGGGTGCGGGAAAAGGAATAGCTCCCTTTGCTGCATACCACAATACCCGGTTGAATTCCATATCTGGGATAGCATCTTCTTTTGCAAAATTGAATGTTTCCGAAAGGCGCTGCCATTCATTAACCGCCATATTTTTATCAGACAGATTTATGTTTGGCACAACAGAAACAAACGGAGTTATGTCTGCATGATTATTGAATGAGCGCCACATGGGTTTTGCGGCGGCATCGTATTGTGTCATCGGCGGCATACCCAGTATGAGCTCGATCGTACGCAGTACTGATGTGGTAGAATACATGCTGTGATCAACAAAATTTCTTTTTACAAAACCTCCTGCAAGATAAGCCGTGCTGCGGTGTGCATCTACATGGTCGGCACCATTCTGCGCATCATCTTCCAGTATAAAAACTGCGGTCTGTTTCCAGATAGGAGATTTACTCAGGTATTCGATGAACATTCCTACGGTCCAGTCATTATCCGCAAGAAAAGCAAATGGGGTTGGTCTTCCTTTACGCAATCCTTCTGTGTGATCGTTTCCGAAACGAACAGTATTGAAATGCGGCACTGCGTTGATGGCAAGCAGGGAATCGAAATCTCTTTTCCATTGCTGAAACCTGGTAGTATCACTTACCGCTAAATTGAATCCTGTAAAATATTTACACATGTTCTTTTTGAGTGAAGGAATATTTGCTTTTCCTTCATCGGCAAATTCGCCGTAGGTGCGATAACTCACATTGTGCCGTTTACAATGATCCCAGATAAATCCATTTTTGTTATTGGCAATAGGGGTATTGCCTTCAGCATCGTATCTGCCGCCCCGGTTACCATAACTGGTGGGCCAGGTCTTTTCTAAATAATCGGTAGCGTAAGCGCCCATACTCCAGTTATGACCGTCGGCACTTACTTCTGCATCTACATAAAAATTATCGAACAATACAAATTGGTTCGCCAGGTTGTGTTGATTGGGCGTTATATTTTTTCCAAACAGTACCAAAGAAGTATCGCCGTTACCCCTTGGCATATCGCCCAGCACCTGGTCATACGTCCGGTTTTCTTTAATAACATAAAAAATATATTTTATGGGGGATGTATCGCCCACCTTCATCGGCACCGGGTTACCCGCCATTCCTTCTGCCATGTCTTCTTTCTGTTTGCTGTAAGGGGTATTGGTATACACAGCTTTGGAATAGATGGCCAGTTGTTTTTCTGAAGGAATGGGAATGATGCTCATCGCACCTTTGAAAAGCCCGGCAATGTATTGAACCCAGACCGGTTTGGACGTATCACCCTGCTGGTAAACCACCGATTCTCTTTTACGGAAAGGGTTGGGACCATAAGGATTTGCCATGGAAGAAAATCCTTTGCCATTGGTTACGAATATTTTTTTGCCGATCACTTTCACATTGGTAGGATACCAACCAACAGGAATGAAACCCTTCGATATGCTGGCGCCGGGTTTGCTTACATCAAATACAGCGAGACAGTTATTGTCGGCATTGGCGATGAATAAAAGATCTTCTTTGGCACTCAGCGCAAGACCATTGGTAGTACTGCCACTTGGTGCGTCAGGATACAGAGCTGCGTTGAGTGTTTCAATTACTTTTTTCTGTTTTGTATCAATGATGGAAACAGAATTGTCATTTGCATTTGCTACAAAAAGATAGTTGCCATTTTTCGAAAGGCATAATTCGTTCGGGTTATCGCCTACCTTAACGGAACGTTCAATGGTTCTGTTTACTGTATTAAAAAAAATTACCTGGTCGCATCCCCAGCAACTGATATACAATGTTTTTTTATCCGGTGAAAGCAGGCAGCTGTATGCTTCGCCGTCAAGCGATACCTGTTTGATGATACTTCTTGTTTCCAGGTCGATGATATAAAGCGAATTATTTTCTTTTGTTACCGCGTATATCGTTTGTTGTGCATCGTCAATATCAATACCTGTTGGTGAGATTCTTTCCGGCCATTTTTTTCCGAGCTTGATACTGTCTGCCAGTTGAAGCTTATTATTAACGATATTATATTGCAGTATCCAGTTGTCATTACCACCGCCGGCATATAATTTTTTTTCATCTGCCGAAAATTTTAGTCCATACCAGCTTTTAGGAATACTGACTGCATCCAGTTGCTTTTCATTTTTAGCATCGAGCAGTTGTATCGATTGCATACTTTGCCCGTTGTTTGTAACAGCAATATATTTCCCCGAAGTGCTCACTGCCATATTCAATGGAAGATCGCCGAGGGGGAGGTTTTTTCCTGCAGGCGTAAGGCTCCATCCATTGGGAAGCGTAATGCGCTGCGCATTCAGTTGTTCGAGTGATTGAGAAAAAATTTTAAAACCGGAGATTGATAAAAGAAAGAAAAGAGTAAGTTGCTTCATACCATTCATTTGAACGGTAAGGTACGAAGCAGCTGAATAAAATATCAGGTTGTTATATTATTTCTTTGTTGCCGGAATTGCATTAAAACTTTATTCCTTCTATCTGAACTTCGGTAATATACCAATAACCAATTTCATCATTCAGTATAAATTTTACCCACCAGTTACCGGCCAGCAGCAAAGTTTCTTTTCCAATCACAGCTTCAATAGAGTAAATGCCTTTAACCAGGCTTTCTTTTTCATCAACCCGGCAAAAATTATCTTTTACTTCCAGTATCTTCAGACTGTCATACGCTTCTTTAAACTGATTCACAATATCCCTAAACTCATTTTCAGAAAGCGGATAATGTTCATTCAGTCTTAAATTTTCTTTTTGAAAATTGTGCACCCATTTCATTTTTTCATTTCCGAGTATATGAATGCATTCCTGTACTGCTTCCGTGGTATTTTCATAGAACGGGTCGGGATGAAATTCGTCATAGATAAAAGTACTGTACCAGCCCGGCAATGAAATTTTATCAACCTCCTGTAAAAAAAGTTCTTCAGTTATAAACCGGTATAATTCTCTTTTAGAAATATTCGGACTGCAGCAATCGAGCGTA
Source organism: Ferruginibacter sp. (assembly GCA_040003235.1). GTDB lineage: Bacteria > Bacteroidota > Bacteroidia > Chitinophagales > Chitinophagaceae > Ferruginibacter. Next base: position 29,958 of record JBDUCW010000009.1, read on the forward strand.
ATGCCGTTTTTATTCAGCAGTGCATTCACTTCAATCCAGGCAATTTCAAGTTCGGCATCAGCTGATTCAGCGGCAGCTTTAAAATTTCCAGGCTTGCCAATACGGTCAAAGATGGTTATCCGCTCTGCATTTTCCAGCTGGGTTTCAAAATCAAGGATATTCTTTAAAAAAATATTTTCCATCTCCGGCGTAAAATTTTCCGTGTTTGACATGCCACCGAATTCCGCACCTTTTTCAAGCATCATTTTCATTTTTAAAAAATCATTTTCCGCTTTTAATTTTTCTTCCCGGGTAAGATCATCATATTCCTGCTGCATATATGTTGTTTTAAATGATCATTTAAAATCAAGGTTGAAATTATAACAATCAGCTTTTGAACGCAGGCTGTTTTCAACACGCAAATACAGTTTTAATACAAAAATATTTTTGTGTTTTACCCAATTATTTTTTTGCCACGGATCAACTTTTTTCGGCTTACACAATCCTGCTCATATTCATATTCAGCGGGAAGGCTCATCACGTTTATAATATTTATCATGTTCTTCTCAATCATTGCCTATAACGTACAACGTATAACCTATAACGTACAACGTATAACGTATGACGTATAACTCAAAACAAACTTCCCTGTGCACCCGGCCTTTTAAAGATGCTGGTATCAAGGCTCCATTCTTCTGCATTCATTTTGTAGAGCTTGCCATATTTTTTATATTGCTGGGCCACCATATCGGCAATACTCCCTTCACCACGCATGCGCACGCCCCAGCGGGTATCGTTTACTTTGCCATCATGACTCTGTTCTATCAAATGCCAAACCTTATCTGCATGATTGGGAAAATTTTTATAAAGCCAGTCATGAAATAAAAATTTGATGGCGCCATTCAACCTGATAAAAGTGTATGCCGTAAAAGTGGCACCATGGTCTGCTGCTGCTTTCATAATGCGCTGCATTTCATGTTCATTCAACCCCGGAATCATGGGCCCCATCATTACACCCATGCGAACACCGGCGGTACTTAACTCTTCAATCACTTTTAATTTTTGTTTGGCCGTAGTGGTCCTCGGTTCCATGATGCGGCGGAGGTCTTCATTAAAAGAAGTAATGGACACCATAGCCGAGACAATATTTTTTTTCGCCATTTCCTGCAGTACGTCTTTGTCTTTCAATATCCATGAATTTTTTGTAAGGATCCCCACCGGCTGATTGAATTCATTGCATACTTCCAGTAAACCTCTTGTCAGGCGGTAGGTTTGTTCTGCCGGCTGATAACAATCGGTATTGCCGCTGAGCATGATTGGCGCACATTCCCATTTGGGATGCATTAAAAATTTCCGGAGCAATTCCGGCGCATTTTTTTTGATCAGGATCTTCTGTTCAAAATCAAGACCGGCGCTGTAACCCCAGTATTCATGCACGTTCCGGGCATAGCAATAAATGCAGCCATGCTCACAACCGGCATACGGATTCATGCTGTAACTCATGCCCACATCTTTGCTTTCAACTTTGTTTACGATTGTTTTAGAAGACATTTCCAGGTATTGCGTGCGAAGATTCGTTTCTTCCCAATCGTCAATGCCTTCTATGTGTTCTTTTGTTTTCTCGTCTTTTAAAAAACGGTTTTTTGTATTGAACTGCGCACCGCGGCCCTGCAGGTATTGCACTTCTTCTGCCTGGTTGTTGGCTTTTACTTTATGATGATCCTGTTTTAATTTGTCGTCCATTAGATTAGCTTTTTTATTACACAGATTTGAAAATGATTACACGGATTTTTTGCCATGACTTATAACCTAAAACTTATAACTTCTCTCAGACAAATAATTCTCCCTGTTTTGTAGTAACGGGCAAATTCTGAAATTCAAAACGCTGCGCTATCTGATATTTAAATTCACCAACGGGGCGCTTTAATAATAACATACTGTCAGCAATAAATCTTCCGGTAAAATGTTTGTTGCTGTATTCCAGCCAGCCTTTTTCATATTGCCAGGGCAGTAATTTTCTGGCGATGGTTAAATGCGGTTCCATAATAAAATGTGGTTTGTTGTCGTCATCAAATTTCATCAGGCGCTGCGTTTCTGTACGGATGTTCCTGACAAGATTCTGTAACGGGACTTTTGTGGTGATATTGATATAGATCGTATGCGAAGGGAAACTGCCATAATCTTTTAATTCTATTTTCACAGGCGGCTGTGCCATACCAATTACTTTCAACCGGTTCACAATACGGTCTTCCATCATTTCATACTGTACAAAACTGGTCAGCGTAATGTGCGGCTTGCCATAAACTGCTGCTGATGCTTTATAAGTATCAAAGAATTCCTGTTTCACTTTCATGATGCGGTCGCGCAATTCCTCATGCGGATTTAATACCAGCAGGTATTCGTATACCCGGTAGCCGGGAATGCTGTTGAGATCGTTCTTCATAAATTAAAAATTAGAGATTAAAAAATTTGTTTGCTATTTAATTTAGTATAAATTTACTAAATAATTTAGTCAACAAACAAATTAATTTTATGGAAGATGAATATTTTTTTGGCAGCAGGTATAGTGGTACCAAGCAGTTCACACAGCATGATGTGCCCACAGCCAATGCAACAGGTTTTGGCGCTGCCGCAGATGATTATATGGAACGCGGGATCGACCTGAATGAACAACTGGTGATGAATAAACCTGCTACATTTTTTTTCAGAATGACCGGGGAAGCCATGACCGGTGCCGGTTTTAATAATGGAGATGTACTGATCGTTGACCGGTCGCTGAAAGAAGCTTCCGGAAAAATAATTGTGGCTTCCATTGACGGTGAACTGCAGGTCAGGCGATATGTTCAGACGATCAACAAAAAATTCCTATCGCCCGAAAACTCAAAATTTAAAACAATTGAAATAGGAGAGTTCTCTGCTTATCAATGCTGGGGCGTGGTGACCTGTGTGATACATATTATAGACAATAGTCTGCTGGCCTTTGTAAGCAACAAAAAGAAGAAAAATGGATAGTTGATAATTGATAGTTGATAATGGTTGGCTTGCCAATGCTTTTACTATTCGTCACAACATAATAATTGGAATGGATAATTTTAAAATGGATAATTGATAATTCCTTCAACTTTAAAAAGCGTTCATTTTAATAAATGCAGTTTCAAATTGAAAAAATTATCCACTATCAATTATACATTATCAATTCGTATTTAGAAGTGCTTTAAATAAAAATAAACCTCAAATGAAAGCCATCGTTGATTGTAACAGTTTTTATTGCTCCTGCGAAAGGCTATTCATGCCTGCGCTGGAAAAAAAGCCAGTGGTGGTACTGAGCAATAATGATGGCTGTATCATTTCAAGAAGTGATGAAGCCAAAGCCATCGGCGTGGGCATGGCCGGCCCTTACTTTATGGCAAAGCCGCTGATCGATAAATACAATGTAGCCACCTTCTCTTCCAATTATAATTTATATGGTGATATGAGCTGGCGCGTAATGGAAACTTTAAGAATAATGCTGGGTGAAAAAAATGTAGAAGTGTATTCAGTTGATGAAGCTTTTTTAGACCTGGATGAAAATGAAAATTGCGACTGGAACGAACTCGGCACTAAAATTAAAGAACGCATTGAAATGTGGACGGGCATTAAAGTTTCAGTCGGAATAGCGCCAACAAAAGTTTTATCCAAAGTGGCCAATCATCTTGCAAAAAAAGATAAAGACCAAACGAATTGTGTAGTGGTGCTCGATGATAAAATAAAAATTGAAAACGCTTTATTAAAAACACCTGTAAAAGAAATCTGGGGGATCGGCCGGCAATACGCCACGAAATTAATAGATATGCATGCCGTCTTTACCGCATGGGACCTGAGTCTGAAATCGGGCGAGTGGGCCTACAAATATTTAGGGGGCGTTGTTGGTGCCCGCATGATCAAAGAGCTCAATGCCGAGCCAACGCAGGAACTGGAACAGGAACTTACCTCAAAAAAAATGATAGCCACCACAAGAATGTTTGGGCACAATGTCAATAATATCACAGACATTAAAGAGGCCGTTGCCACCTACACATCTAAAGCCGCAGAAAAACTGCGCCGCCAGAACAGTGCTGCCAATGTGATCAGTGTGTTCGTGGTAAGCCGGGAAAAAAATATAAAGGAGGGATATAATTATGGGCAAACACATAGCCATCACGTTACATTGCCGGTGGCTACTTCTGCAACACATGAACTGATCAAGCCTGCAGTTAAATTGGTAGATCATCTTTTTGAAAAAGGAAAGCAATATAAAAAAGCCGGCGTCATGCTGAGCGGCTTAGTACCTGATGAAACCATCCAGGGTAATTTATTTACTGAAGAAAAACACAATGGTAAAAGAGAACTGATGAGCATGCTGGACAATGTCAACTTTGCCATGCGTGATGATATCGTAAAGTTTGCAACGTCAGGAACCAAACGCGATTGGAAAATGCGGATGGAATTGCGAAGCCCGAGATATACCAGCAGGTGGTGGGAGTTGTTTGAAATCAGTTGAGGCTTGTGCTGAATTTAGTATTTTACATGTGACGTATTGCGGCATTATAAATATTATAAAGGTCTTTGTAACGGCTATAGCCTGATTCCGATACCAATTTGTTATAAAACCTTTTATAAAAGGTGTAAATAAAAAATAATACTTATGAAACTTCAATGTATTTGCCTCGCAGTAGTGATCCCTGCCTTTATTTTTATGGGCTGCTCCAAAAACGCAACTGCACCAGTTCCTGCACCCGTTGCATCCTTTACATCATTTTCCTTTAATTTGGCGCCGACAGAGGTAGTATTTACCAGTACTTCCAAAAATGTAGTTTCTTATAGTTGGGATTTTGGTGATCTCACTACTTCATCGGATACGTCCACTGATGCAAATCCTTCCTATATATATAATTTACCGGGGACCTACACGGTCAGGTTAACCGTTAAGGGTGTTGATGGCAGTTCGGTATCAGCGCAAAAAAAAGTTACTATTGATGCGCCTCCTTATGTACGTATCGGTGCTGCTAAAGTAACTAATATGCCGTTTCTTGATCCGTCCTGTAATTGCGGTTGGGACCCAACTTCTGGACCCGATGTATATTTTAGGTTTTCCGACAATGCAAATAATATACTGGCAACGGGTATTACTTATACAGACGCCAGTGCAGCCGGGTTGCCTTTTTTATGGAATTATGGCGGTAGTTATTTGCCGTCGTTGGGAGATTATCAGATAACCGATTTTAATAAAATTTACAAAGTGTCTATATATGACGCAGATGCGCCACCGGCAGATCCAGATGACCTCATAGGTGAATTTTCATTTAATTTTGCTTCTTACCCAACTGCCACCGGTTACCCGCAAACAATTACATTGACCGCGCCGTTCCCAAACACTTTAACAATCGTGCTGACGCTCTATTGGGGTAGATAATTTTTTAAAAAAGAATTTATTGTAATGACTTAATCGAATAACGATCAGGTCCTGTTTTTGCGAACAACAGGATGTGAATGATGTTACTTCCTCCTGATCAGATTTTCATACACCGTAACACACATCAAAATCAGCAGCATTCCATAAAATATATCTTCAAAAGGAATGCTGTAAATGCGGATGCGCAGGTTTTCAAAATTATTATAAATAACAACCGGAATGGAAGTCAGCAAACCATTGACAATTAAAAACGGAATCAGCATAACAATAAACGCAACTAAAAAAGAAGTGGCATCAAATCCTTTGAAAAATTCTGGCAGTGAATAGATCAACGTGATAAACATTGCCGTAAAAATAAATGTCCAGGAGCTGTAATGGCGGTTTAAAAAAATAATTCCTGTGATCCATAAAGCAAGTGCCAGAAATTTAAAAAAGATATCAACTCCAACTTTATTTTTAAGCAAAGGAAAATAAGTCCGGACACATTCATAAATAAAAAGGCAGCAATAAGGTACTACAAAAAAGAACAGTACTTCTTCAACAGGTAAACCACCAATTGTAAATCCGGTTATATATTTTTGATTGAAATGCCAAACGTCTTTTTCTGTAAAAAAAATATCCCAGAAAATATACAACAATGCCGGCAACAGCATCGCAGGAAAAACATATTTCCATTTTTTATAGAAAGCTACTTTTTTATCAAAGCTCAATGCAAGCGGACCGACAAGTGCTCCGGCCAGAATTAAAAAGTATGTGTAATGACTATTCAAAAGATCGGATCAGGTTTACAAAGTAAGCATCAAATAATATTGCTTGTCAAGAAAAATTAAAGATTTCGAATTATAACAAACGCCAAACAACAAACGCCAAACAACAAACGCCAAACAACAAACGCCAAACATCTTATATTTTCCCATTCTTTATTTCATCCACTACCGCAGGATCAAGTAATGTTGTCGTATCACCCAGATTAGCGGTTTCACCTTCTGCAATTTTCCTTAAAATGCGCCGCATGATCTTGCCACTTCTTGTTTTGGGTAATCCGTTTACAAACTGAATTTTATCCGGTTTGGCAATCGGGCCGATCACTCTTGTTACAGTCTGAAGAATATCCTTTCTTTTTGCATCATCATCGCCTCTTGTGCCATTGAAAATGACAAATGCATAAATGCCCTGGCCTTTTACATCGTGCGGAAATCCAACCACCGCACTTTCCACAACGCCTGCGTGCATGTTGATCGCATTTTCAACTTCTGCGGTACCGATACGATGCCCGCTTACATTCAATACATCGTCCACTCTTCCGGTGATCCGGTAAAAACCATTTTCATCTTTCAGCGCGCCGTCACCGGTAAAATACAATCCCGGATAGGATGCAAAATAATTTGTTCTGCAGCGTTCATGATCACCGTAAGTTGTTCTTAAAATACCCGGCCATGGAGCTTTGATACATAGATTTCCTTTCAGCATACCATGCTCATCTTTTTCAGTTGCTTCATTTCCTTTTTCATCTACAAGTAATGGTTGAACACCAGGCATCGGTAATGTGGCCCAACCCGGTTTTGCCGGAGTGATGCCGGCTAGGTTGGATATTAAAGTGCCGCCTGTTTCTGTCTGCCACCAGGTATCCACAATTGGACATTTTTTCTTCCCGATATTTTCATCATACCAATGCCAGGCTTCTTCATTAATTGGTTCACCAACTGTTCCTAACACACGAAGACTACTCAGATCTTTTCCTTTCAACGGATCCAGTCCGTAACTCATCAATGAACGGATAGCAGTCGGTGCGGTATATAAAATATTCACCTTGTGTTTGTCAACAATATCCCAGAACCTTCCTGCATCCGGAAATGTTGGAATGCCTTCAAACATCAATGAAGTGGCGCCTGCACTTAATGGGCCGTATAAAATATAACTGTGACCGGTGATCCATCCGATATCAGCTGTGCAGAAATGCACTTCGCCCGGTTGATATTGAAATACATTGATGAAAGTATAATTCGTCCACAACATATAACCGGCGGAACTGTGCACTACACCTTTTGGTTTGCCGGTACTTCCGGAAGTATATAAAATGAACAACGGATCTTCGGCATCCATTTCTTCGGCAGGAAAAGAAACCAGTGAATCTTTTTCAACCTGTGTTTCCGCATGTTCCATTTCATCTTCCCACCATACATCGCGGCCTTTGATCATACTAACCGGAACTCTTGTCCGCGTGTAAACAATCACTCTTTTCACAGTTTTATTTCCGATGAGCGCATCATCGATCACTGATTTCAAAGGAATGTCTTTGCCCCCACGATAAGCGCCATCGCAGGTAATAATGCATGTTGCCTGTGCATCTTCCAGACGGTCAGCAATACTTTGTGCAGAAAATCCACCAAAGATCACGCTGTGAATCGCGCCAATTCTTGCGCAACCCAAAACGGCATAAGCGAGTTCGGGAACCATGCCCATGTAAATGCAAACCCGGTCACCTTTTTTTACACCATTGTTTTTTAATACCTGCGCAAACTGACATACTCTTTTGTGAAGCCTGTTATAAGTAACCACACGAACGCGTTCTTCAGGATTATTCGGTTCCCAGATAATGGCCGGCTCATCGCCCAGTGTTGTAAGGTGACGGTCAATACAGTTTTCCGTGATATTTAATTTAGCCCCACCGAACCATTCAACTTTTGGTTCTGTAAAATTCCATTTAGAAACAAAGTCCCACTTTTTTTTCCATAGAAAATGCTGCGCAATATCTGCCCAGAATCCCTCAGGATCGTCAATACTTTTTTTATAGGCGCTGTGGTATTCCTCTAAACTTTTAATTTGATATGGATAAGACATAAATAAATAATTTACCGGGAAGGTGGAGAGACGGTAAGCGATCATTACACATCCCTGCTCTTACTACGGCAGTTTGATTGATCAGGTATTAATTTTTTTCAGCCAATAAAAATAATTACATTCATCCAATAATCAAGTTATTTATGGCTGCTCCAAAAGGAATCTGGAAAGTTATCGGTGCTTCTTCTTTAGGTACTTTAATTGAGTGGTACGACTTTTATATTTTCGGCAGCCTTGCCACTGTAATTGCCGACCAGTTTTTTCCGAAAACAAATCCCACAGCAGCTTTGCTTTCCACGCTAGCTACTTTCGCGGCTGGATTTATTGTAAGGCCTTTCGGCGCATTGGTATTTGGCCGTATCGGCGATATTGTTGGCCGGAAATATACCTTTTTATTAACCCTGATACTGATGGGTGGCAGCACTTTCGCCATTGGTTGTATTCCGAAATATGAGACTATTGGTTTTGCTGCGCCGATATTGGTTTTGCTCTTAAGATTGATACAAGGCCTGGCGCTCGGTGGAGAATATGGCGGTGCCGCAACTTATGTAGCCGAACACGCACCTGTAAACCGGCGGGGCTTTTATACCAGCTGGATACAAACAACAGCAACAATGGGATTGTTTATTTCGCTTGGCGTAATATTATTAACGAGGCATTATCTTGATGCAGATCCTGTAAAATCAATTGCGAAGTTTAATGACTGGGGCTGGCGTATTCCTTTCCTTGTTTCTATTCTGCTGGTAGTTGTTTCTATTTATATCCGGCTGAAGATGAATGAAAGCCCGCTGTTTGCGAAATTGAAAACCGAAGGCAGGACTTCCGTAAATCCATTGAAAGAAAGTTTTGGTCATAAAACCAATCTTAAGATGGTATTACTTGCTTTGTTTGGCGCAACGATGGGACAGGGCGTGGTTTGGTACACGGGGCAGTTTTACGCACAATCATTTTTAGAGAATATATGTAAAATAGATTTTGATCAGAGCCGAACAATTGTGATCTGGGCCATTCTATTTGCAACGCCGTTCTTTGTGGTGTTTGGTAGCTGGAGCGATAAAGTGGGCAGAAAATGGATCATGCTTGCGGGGATGCTGATCGCGATCTGTTCATATAATTTTATTTTTAAACAGTTTGTCACGTATACCAATGTTACAGAAATGCAGAAGACAGAACTTCTTTCTTCTGCAGATCCGGTGATAAAACGGCAATTAATAAAAGATAAAAAGGATTCTGTTATTACGACCAGCATTTTAAAAACACTGAACAACGGAATTACTTTTAAACAAATAAATACGGATACTGTTTTTGCGGATGTTTCAAAACCTGTTTCAAAAGCAAAGCCACTTTATATCGAACGGCATCTTGATAATGGCACTTACTGGCATTTCGTATTACTGGTTTTCATCCTCATCTTTTTTGTAACAATGGTTTATGGACCGATTGCCGCTTTCCTGGTAGAACTTTTTCCAACCAGGATCCGGTACACATCCATGAGCCTGCCGTATCATATCGGCAATGGTGTGTTTGGTGGATTGACGCCTTTCATCGCGTTACTGCTGACAACTATTTATACTGATAATAAATTAGCGGGGTTGTCTTATCCTATTATTGTTGCGGGTATCTCTTTTATCATCGGCGCAATTTATCTCAGTAACCGCATTGATAAAAATGTGAACGATTAAAAAATTTTTTATGAACGCATTGAAAAAATATTTGGGTATTATCTGGATCATCCTTGGGCCTGCAGCAATTTTTTATTTAATAAAAACTGCAATGTCAGAGATCAGTATAAAACCAACGATGGATGTCAAAATTCAATGGGGCGTATTCGTGATCGTGTTCATTCCGATTGCAATTGGTTTAATGCTCTTTGGATATTATGCATTGAAGAATGAATATCAAAAACTACCTGAAAGCTCGGAGGATATTTGATGTGAAGATGTGAAAATGTGAAGATGTGAAGATGTGAAGATGTGGAAATGTGAAAATGAATCAAATACAGATTTGGTGATTTGGTAATTAATTCAAAATACAAATACAGATTTGGTGATGTGCTGATTTGCTGATTTGATAATGGTTCAACTTAAAAAAGAAAATCCTATATATGATTCACTTCGGATTGAAGAAATTTCCACATTTCCACATCTTCAAATTTCCAAATTGATCTCGCCTGTAACTTTTCGAAAGCTCTTCCGTTCTAAGCGTATGAAAATAATTACCGGAATTATTTCCGTACTGCTGCTCTGGATCCTGCTCAGCCAATGCTTTATCATGAAAGAGCGCATTTCTGATGAAAAAGGAAAATCCTGGTTCAAAGCCAAACATGTTGAACTGATTACTAAAGACACTTTGATTGATGGGCATCATATTCATTATGCGATGGCCGGCAATGAAAATCTGCCAACACTTATTTTTATTCATGGAAGTCCGGGCAGTTGGTTTCATTACATGAAATTTATGTATGACAGTGCGTTGCTTACAAAATTCAGGATGGTAAGTTTTGACAGGCCCGGATTCGGTCACAGTGATTTTGGTAAACCCATGCACCTGCAGGATCAAAGTAGATTATTATTACGGGTGATTGAAACATTAAAAACGGATAAACCTTTGTATCTCGCGGGACATAGTATGGGCGGGCCTGTTGTGGCGCAGATCGCTTCATACAAACCTGAACTTTTTGAAAAGATCATTTTAATGGCTGCAGCGCTTGATGTAAAAGAAGAGGAAAAAGAAACCTGGCGGCATATTATGGAAGTACGTCCGTTGTATTGGTTTCTGCCCGGAGCATTTGCGCCCAGCAACACTGAATTATTATGGCTGAAAAAAGATCTCGGTCCTTTGGGAGAAGATCTTAAAAAAATTACCTGCAATGTATTGTTCATTCACGGCGATGCCGATACCTGGGTTCCTATCAGGAATATTGCTTTTGGAAAAACAATGATGATCCACGCGAAGTCAATTGCTGCCGATACTTTACGCGGTGCAGATCACCAGATCCCATGGAAACGAAGAGAAGAAGTGAGGGATATTTTGTTGGGTCTATACTAATTTAAAAAGCCTGTCCAGAATTGTTGAATTGTTTTATTCTTGTATGGTTGTGTAACAGTTTTTTGATTTGAACGCTTCCTGTAACAATTCAACTATTTATCCATTTAACCATTTCTGAATGCAACAAATTTATAAACACTCTGTGAAAAAAATTCTGAAAGAGATAGACACATAAACGTATTATTGCAACCTGATTCTGCTCAACGTTTAAAGTTACTGTATGTGTAAACATGAAGATAAATTTTGTCCGCGGTGCCATGTAAAATTTGAATGCAAAGTGGGCAATATTACCCAGTGCCAGTGTTATGGTATTGAATTAAAAAATGAGGAACAGGCTTTTATCAGTTCAAAATATAATGATTGTCTTTGTGCTAATTGTATAAAGGAAATCAGGACTGAATTCAATATCAATAAATTTGCAGCTAAAATAAAAGCACTCAGACAATAATGATACTTATTGCCCGCTTTAACGTGCCAACTTTATCAACTCTTTTCTTTGCCTTTTAGGTTTAGCTTTGTAAAAAATTCCCATGTTCAACTTCGGAACAATTACAGCCAAAGAAGTGCTGACCATTTCCTTCACCTTATTTGCAGTAATCGATATGCTGGGTTCTATACCGGTATTGGTTTCTTTGAAAGAAAAATTCGGTGGTACGATCCGGTCAACACAGGCCACATTGGTATCTGCTGCATTGATGATCTTATTTTTATTTCTGGGTCAGCGTTTTTTGGATCTGCTGGGGCTCGATGTCAAATCCTTTGCAGTTGCCGGCAGCATTGTGATCTTCATACTCGGACTGGAAATGGTATTGGGCATAGAGTTTTTTAAAGCAGATAAAGATGCCAAGGGCGGGAGCGTAGTTCCCATTGCCTTTCCCATTATCGCCGGCAGCGGAACACTAACGACCATCATGAGCCTGAAAGCAAATTATGGCGATGGCAATATACTGATCGGTATCCTGATCAACTGCGTTGTTATTTACCTGGTTTTAAAATCATTGAAGTGGATCGAAAAAGCACTGGGTCCTGCAGGGCTTGCTGTGGTGCGTAAATTTTTTGGCGTGATACTGATCGCTATTGCCGTAAAAATATTCGGAAGTAATATTGTGCAGTTTGGAAAGTGAAAACATCATCTCCTGCCCTTCTCCTAAAAGAGAAGGGAGCTAATTCTTGCTTTTATTCAGCTTTGAATGATTATTCGTGTGTATTAGTGCCATTCGTGGCAGAAATTTTTTCCGTGTATTTCCGTGTCATCTGTGGCAACTTTTAAAATCTCCATCCAAAACCCTGGTCAAATGAAGTGGTATAATTATTAATGCCCAGTGGTGGACGGCTGTCGTAAAAATAATTAAAGCTTGTCAAGGCTTTTAACTTTTTTGTGATCGACAACTCAAGTCTGTTCTCTGTAAACACCCGGAAATCGCTGATGTCAGCGAAGTTGGGCTGGTAATAGGTTGTACTCACCAGTTCCGCGTTAATGGAAGGGAATGCAAAAGAAAAACTAAGATAACTGCTGTTACGGTTAAAGTGCTGAATATGTTTTGCTGAGTCAATTGTTTTTTCCAGTTCATACATATAAAGGCTGCCGAGGTATAAATTAAAATTTTTATTACTGATGAGTTTAAACCGTGGACCGGTTCCTGCAAGATACCTCAGCCGGATCCCGATCGGCAGATTGGATTGCACCTGCGTAAAAACCTCCCATCTTAATGGCTTTGCGATCTTGCGGTTAAAACGCAAATGAAAAAAGCTTGCGTTTTCAAAATCTTCATCCTTTGCTTTGGAAATATTGGCACTACCGAGTATGAGCCAGATGCTTTTCAGGTCCTTTGATTTTTGCTGAAGCGAAAGGGTGCTGTTGAGTACTGACAGCGTTTTGCTGTTAATATTTGTATGTGAATAATCAAAATTAAATTCCCCGCTTCGCCTTACTGAATCTGTATGCATGCGCTGTGATTCTATATTAACAACCTGCGCTGTAAGGATATTTGAAAATAGTAATGCAGCAGCCAGGAAGATCCATTTCATTGATCTAAAATAATTAAATATTACTGTGTAAAAAAATCTCTACTAATATACACAGCATTTAAAGATTGAGTAGAATATATTCTACGTTTAGCTATAATGGTAGTGGCGCAGCTATATAAAATACCGGTGGCATACTTTTAGTTTCTCTTAGCTATCAATTCATCATTAAAATAATTTTTATGATAGCTACAAACGACAAGACAATCGCAGTACTGAATGATCTTATTGAGATCAATAACGACCGTGTTACCGGTTATGAAAAAGCAGCTGAAGAAGCAAAGAACATTGATGTAGACCTGCAGGGCATTTTTCACAAAATGGCTGATGAGAGCAGAAGATGTAAAGCTGAGTTAGCCCAGGAGGTTATAAATCTTGGAGGAGAGGCTTCGACAGACAGTACCAATCTTGGAAAGATTTACAGAGCCTGGATGGATGTAAAAGCAACTTTTACCGGTAAAGACAGGCACGCCATTCTTTCTTCCTGCGAATATGGAGAAGATGCAGCACAGAAGGCTTACAAAGAAGCACTGGGTTCGGATGCTGAAATCGATACTGACACCAGGCAACTGATCGTAAAGCAACAGGAGACTTTAAAAATCTCTCATGATCTTATCAAAAAATACAGGGATATTAATAAATAGTAAAGAAAATAAATAACAGCGTTAAGTGGGGTTGAGGTTTTAGTTTAAACGGGGCTAAAATCAGTAGAGTACAATAAACAAGAAGCTGTCTCATTAATTTGAGATGGCTTCTTTATTTCCAAGAACTGCTGTTTGCACTAAATTAAATATGTTTGCGTGCATTCAGCATATAGCAATTAAATATGAATGATCTTTCACCGGCTTTAAAAAATTGGATTCCGCTCAAACTTTTTTTTGATAAAGGAGAACAGCTATGCAGCTGGTTGTTTACGGGCGATGAAAATTTTTCAGAACCTTTTTTTGACGGAACCATCAGCAAGTGCAGAAAACTGGCTCCCAATCACAGCAGGTATAAAGCTGTCAGCAACATTGAAATGATTCAGCAATGGGCAGCAAATATTGACGCCGTTGAGCCCGTTGCGATCATTTTTCATGTATCGCGCTGCGGATCTACATTAGCAACGCAACAACTCGGAATCGATGAAGCCAATATTGTTCTGTCTGAAGTTCCTTTCTTTGATGAATTGCTCAGAGCAAAAGAAAAATTTACGGGTGCTGACAAAGAGCAATTATTTAAAAAAGCCGTTTCATTTTATGCAGCAAAAAAAAATCCGCTCAATCAAAGATGTTTTATCAAAACAGATAGCTGGCATATATTTTTTTACAAGGAACTGCGGAAGTCTTTTCCGGGAATTCCTTTTATTTTATTGTACCGCCGGCCTGATGAAGTGATCCGGTCGCATCGCAAACGACGGGGCATGCATGCAGTACCGGGTTTGATCGATCCGGAATTGTTTGGTCTTGATAAAGAAAAAACAGCATCCATGAATTTTGACGAATATCTTGCTAAAGTGCTCGAACAATATTTTGCAGGTTTCCTTAATATCTTAAAAAAAGATCCGCTTTCTTTCCCTGTCAATTACAATGAAGGTGCAATGGCGGTCATAAAAAAAATTACAGCTGTATCTGCAACGCCTGTTACTGCTGCATGTTGGGAGCAGATGAAACAACGGTCTGCTTATCATGCAAAATATCCGGATCAGGTTTTTAACGAATCGGTAACCGCAACTGAAATAGAAGATTATCTTCAACCGGCATTTGAACTATATGACAATTTAGAAAAGATCAGGCTTAAATAAATGTCGGCTGCCCAAGAATGAATTGATATAACTTATTTACAGAATCATCTATGTCTTCCGTTCCTGAATCAATCATAAGATCAGGCTGATAAGGCAGATCGTAAATATCATTTACACCTGTGAGATTGGATAATTTATCAGGATGGCCTTCAGGCAGTGCAGCTCTTTTATACAATCCTTTCGTATCTCTTTGCAGCAATATTTTCATATCGCACCGGATCCAGATAGTTTTAGCCGCATATTTTTCTTTCAGTTCATTTCTTATTATTTCAAAAGGGTTAATGGCAGCAATGATCGCGATGATTCCCTGTTTTGAAAATGTATGGGCCAATGCGCCAAGCCTGCGGATATTTTCCTGCCGGTCTGCGGCAGAAAAACCAAGATCGCTGCACAATGTTTTACGGTAGGTATCGCCATCAATGATTTCTGTTTTCAGTTGATTTGCTTCCAGTAATTTTTTTACTGCAAGCGAGATGGTTGTTTTCCCGGCGCCCGAAAGGCCGGTTAGTTGTATCAGCATATCCTGAATTTATTGGAATAAATGTAACGGTAAAACTTCGAAAGTAGAATTTATACTACAAGCTATTTAATCCGCTTACTACTTTTGAAGAGGGTTTAATAACGCATCTTTGTGCCGAAGTTGATTGGTAGCAAATAAATATCAATCATATCCAATATCCCGCGAAGACCACGAGTTTATTCAATATCCAAAAAACAAATCGAGATCCAGTATCAATCAACTTCCATTTTATTTAAAATCCGATAGTTCCGCTTTTAAAGAATTATCCTGATAAAGACAGACAAAAAGCCACTGACCACTATTATTAGTCCTAGGGACCCTTATTTATGTTCAAGCATAGAAATCTACGAACAACAGCAAAGCAGCCTCCTTACCCGGGGCTGTTTTATTTTTAATAAGTCTCATCCGGCATTATAGTGATGCCGGAATAAAATCCAACTGTTACTACAGAACAATCCATTACATAACTACATATAAGCTGCCCCCTGCTGCGCACCTTTGTATCGAAGTTGGTTGATGACTTTTTATCAATCTTTATCCGCAACCTTTGAAGAGCACCAATCCAAACCTTGAAAAACAAATAAAGATCCGGTATCAATCAACTTCATTTTAATTTGAATGTTCCAGGTTTTATTTCTTTTAAAAATGAACCACTAAAAAAGATATTAACCAAGACCCGTGATTTTTTAAACATGGGAAAACCTAAAACCGCAACAGCTCCTTTACCGGGGCTGTTTTTAGTTTTACAAGTCGCAATTACTGCGTTACACTTTTATTTTTTGGCTTACCGGGTTTTTGCATGATTAAAGTTTTGTGGGAAGGCTCATGATGTGCAGTCTTCGTATTGTGTATTTTAATTCAATAATCTCCACGAACTTTATACACGCTATCAACTTTGTTCACTCCATCAACTGACAACTATGCTCTCGTACTACTTCAATCTTTTTGGCGTATTGATGTTCTCTATTTCCGGAGCACTCGCCGCGTCTGATAAAAATATGTACAAAGATCTTTTTGGTTTAAGCTTCACAGGTTTTGCCACAGCCATTGGCGGCGGTACTTTGCGTGACATCATCCTGGATGCCCATCCCATTGCGTGGGTGTCGGATAATAATTACCTGATTGCAATTACTGCAGGCATTATTGCCACAATTATTTTTCGGAAGCAACTGGTAAAAATTCCTAAGATACTGCTCCTGTTTGATACCATCGGTATTGCCATTTACACCATCATCGGCATGGAAAAGGCTCTGGCACTACATGTAGCACCATTGGCGGCAATGATCATGGGATTGTTCACTGCAGTAATGGGAGGTGTGATACGTGATACACTCATCAATGAAATACCGCAGATCTTCCGGAAAGAAATTTATGCTACAGCCTGCATTGCCGGTGGTGCTATCTATTTATTATTAAGGTATACACAGCTCCCGGATCTTTACAATGCAATCATCAGCATCGTTACAATTATTGCTGTAAGACTGGCCGCTGTAAAATTTAAATGGAGTTTACCTAAAGTTGATATATAGGCCGCTGATTTTTATGATTAAAAGATTTACGCTGATATGAATTATATGTATCCGTATGTACAAATCTTAAATAATAAATTTTTAGTGTATTGTCAAGAATGAATAGCCAGCGGAAAAAAATCATGGCAAATCATAAGATCATAAAAATCTGTGTTCCATATAGGCCGCTGATTTTTATGATTAATGGATTTGCGCTGATATGAATTAATAGCTGCTATGCACACAAATCTTAATTAATAAATTTTCAGTGTGTTGCTGAAGAATAATTAAAAAGAAAAATCCTTTAAAATCTTAAGATCATAAAAATCTGCGTTCTATCTCAATACTTGCCTACAAGTTTAAACGCCGTTCCAGCCGCATCAAAATGACTTCCATTCTCTAAAATTAATTTGCCACATTGTACTGCGCCCATTGCAGCGGTAACAGTTATGCTGTGCGGAGCTTTGATAGTTACTTCATCATCGTCCTGCGGTACACAGTTGCAGGACCAGGTAGCAGGAACATTCCACGGCCCGGAATTAATGGAGTAAATCTTTTTGGGTAAGATAACAATGGTATAGTCTTCTATCTGGCCTGCGCCATCGGTTGCATCACCACTGAGCTGACAGGAAGAAGGATCGGGAAGATTAGGATTATCTGATAAGACCCGCATGCGTAATCTTGCTCCTACAACAAGATCCGTAGGAATAATAACAGGACCGGATGCAACACCCTGCAAATCATTTAACACAGCTTCACCAAAATCATTAAAATCACCATCGTTATTATAATCAATAAAAACTTTGATGCGTTGTGTATTAAAGTAGGTTCCGGTCACCGTTAGTGTATAGGTTTTTCCTTTTTCAACGGAGGTAGATTGATTGCAGGTCCTGTCAAAATAAAAAGAACTATCGGCATCACTGGTATTGGAATAAACATGCAGTGTATTAAAATCTACCTGCCCAACTCCGAAGTAAGGCGATAAACCATACAATGCAGTTGGAATACAGGCAACAGCAGGTGAAGAAGCAGGCGCGGTAGTATTCAGTGCAGCAGAACTGATCAATCCATTTCTGAATGCAAACAAAGCAGCACGTGCTCTTGTTTTTTGCCCCTGCGTAAACATCCACTGGCAATTGGTATAACCCATATAATTATTCTGCACAGAATAATTATGCGTTACATCAGTAACAATGTAAGGATTGCCGGTGCAACTGTTGGTAGTAGATGCGCAGTCATACAAGAGCAAGCATGGTTCTGTATCACAGATCAGATCGCCTTGTGAAGTACAATCTGTATTGGCGGCGCAGGTAGTTTCATCATTGCCATCTTCAAAACTGTGATAGAGATAAAAATAATGACCCATTTCATGAACGATCGTTTTATTGCTGCCATCCACAACACTGGCATTCAATACCAGTCCGTCTGTAATAGCTGAATTGTATTCAGGAAAATAAGCATAGCCACCGGTATAAATGCTGTCCCCGTTTATTTTATTTACGATCCAGATATTAATGTAATCGGTATTCGACCACCTGCTCAATCTTTTGACCGCTGTTTCAGGCGCACTGCCCGGCGCATTATAATTGGTAATGCCGCCGGAAGCATAATTGGGTACGCTGCTTCCATTCACGCGATTGATACCATTGGTGCTTCCGCAGGAAGGAGATCTTGTTGCAAGCTGAAATTGTATTTTCATATCAACACCGCCGAACGAAGCGCCATTCTTTCTCCAGGCATTATTTAAATTACTGATCATCGCAATGATCGAAGCATCTGTTGGATTGTCAGGTGCACCGATGGCTGTTCCGGTATGGATTACATGAACAACAACGGGTAAAGTATAGATGCTGTCTGCATCCATTGTTTGCTGCGGCCTTAAATAATTTTGAAATCTTAATCCTGCAGGAGAAACAGGATGGGAGAGCTGTTGTTCAGTAGTTTTTTTCCAGCCGCAGGAAACCTGTGCGGACAGTCGATTGCAGCATAAGAGAAAGATGGCTGCTAAAAAAATGTTTTTAATTTTCATCACAAATTATGTGATCACTAAGATAATTAATAAAGATCATTTTCCCTGCATCCCGCTCCATTCGTTTTCCAGCATGCTCATTTCAACAAGGCTCCACCAGTTTTGTTTAAAGAAGAGGGAATCTCTTGAAGTTCCCTCGATGATCATCCCTGCTTTTTGATAACAGCGGATGGCAGCTTTATTAAAATCATATACGCCCAGTTCAATCCGGTGCAGGTTCAGTTGTTCAAAACCAATACTCAAAACGGCGGTTACCATTTCACAACAATAGCCTTTGCCCTGTTGTTCGGGATCTACCATCACGCGGCTGATCCTTGCTGATTTATTTTTTCTGCTCAGATTGCCCAGTGAAATATGACCTACTGTTTTTCCGGTACCGTCAACAGCTTTGTAAAGAAAAGCATCAGATTTTTTAAGATCGTTTACATCTTCAATATACCATTCGAGGCTTTCCTTACTGATGGGGAAATGAAAAAGTGCGCCAGACCAGTTCATCAACAGCTCCTCTGTACTAAGCCATCCTAACAGCTGATCGAAATCTGTACGGTCAAAATATTCCAGACGAATCAAAGTGAGTTTATTTTAAATTTTGAATTTTAAATCAGGGCAAACCTAGGCTATTTTAAATGACGGAGCTTCTCTTTTTAAGAGATAAAGATTTTCGTATAGAAAATCAATTTTCAAATTAAAGAAATTCAAAACTTAGAATTTAAAATTCAAAATAATTTAGTGGTCATTCAATGGTAATCCCTGCCGCTGAAACTCTTTCCAGTTCAGGTATTCATCGCCCTTGCGATGCTCGACCATGGTAATGCAATCCGTCACGGGACACATCAACTGACAAAGATTGCAGCCAACACATTCTTCTTCTTTGATCGTATACTTATTGTATGGTTTGCCGTATTCGAGGTTGATAGATTGATGTGAGGTGTCTTCGCAGGCGATATAACAAAGTCCGCAGTGAATACATTTATCCTGATCGATATTGGCAATATGATGATAATTGATATCGAGATCTTCCCAATGCGTGATCGTATCAACACTCTTGCCGATAAAATCATCCAGTGTTGCAAAACCTTTTTCATCCATCCAGTTGATCATGCCTTCGCACATATCTTCCACAATGCGGAAGCCATGTTTCATCGCTGCTGTGCACACCTGCACATTGCTGGCGCCGAGTAACATAAATTCAACCGCATCTTTCCAGGTACTGATACCACCAATACCAGAGATCGGAACTTTTTTAGTGGTCTCATTTAAACTGATCGTGCTCAACATTTTTAAAGCGATAGGTTTAACGGCTGGTCCGCAATAACCACCATACACTGATTTACCAGCGACATAAGGGTTGGGCACCAAAGTATTCAGATCAATGCCGGTGATAGATTGAATGGTATTGATCAATGACAATGCATCTGTTCCAGCTTCCACACAGGCCTTGCCGGTAGGAACAACAGAATGAACATTGGGTGTGAGTTTGGTGATCACCGGTATCGTCGCAGCTTCCATCACCCATCCCACCACCATTCTTGCAATTTCAGGATCTTGTCCAACAGCCGCACCCATACCGCGTTCTGTCATGCCATGAGGGCAACCGAAATTCAACTCAAAACCATGGGCACCGGTCTGTTCTACTTTTTTAATAAGTTCATGCCAACTGTTTTTATCATTGTCGGCCATTAAAGAAACGATCATTGCCCTATCGGGAAATAAACGAACACATTCTTCAATCTCTTTCAGATTGAGATCCAGCGGGCGGTCACTGATGAGTTCGATATTATTAAAACCCATAATTCTTTGTCCGCCATAATCAACAGCAGAATACCGGGAAGAAACATTTTTTACCTGACTGCCCAGTGTTTTCCATACCACACCGCCCCAGCCGGCTTCGAATGCACGCAGCACATTTATTTTTTTATCAGTCGGCGGTGCGCTCGCTAACCAGAAAGGATTTGGAGATTTTATTCCGAGAAAATTTGAAACGAGACTTGCCATAAGCGATTTTTTTCGCGCAAAGCTGCAAAGAAGCAAAGGCGCAAAGTTTACAATGTATTTATTATACGTTCAATCATTTTTTATTAAGCACTAGGCCGTTAAGAAGCAATGGCGCAAAGTTTATAAATTATTAACGATGCGATGAATTCCATCCTTAATCAAGGGGGCATTAAAATTTATCAATAGACCCAGTTTATAATTTGTAAGTTTTAAATATGTAATTACTTGTTTATAATGAACAGGTGCCAATATTTCTATTGATTTCAATTCAATGATTAGTTTATTATCAATAATGATGTCAGCCCTAAATCCAATATCCATTTTAATTGTTTCATGTATTAACGGAACAGGATGTTGTCTTAAAAAAGAAATGCCATTCTTTGCCCACTCATAACAAAATATTTCTTCATAAACAGATTCAAATAATCCTGGTCCATATTGTTTATGAATTTTAAAACAGAGATCAACTACTATTCTTGATATTTCATTTTCACTGTACATCTTTTGCGGCTTAATATCTTTGCGACTTTGCGCAAAATGAAAATAAATTTATCCCGCCTATTCACAATGATTATTATACTACAAAAAATGCTTTTAATACAAAATTTAAAATAAAAAATTCAAAATAGCCTTCGCTCCATCTTTCCCCGCCTGCACAGCATCCACCACTTCTTTGCCTCCATTAACTGCATCACCTCCCGCGAAAACGCCTGGAATATTTGTTGCGCTTTTATCAATTACAATCTTGCCTTTATTATCCGTTATTCCATTCTCCACTATCAATTTTTCAAATGGCATTTGTCCTGCTGCTTTGATCACCATATCTACTTCCAGTGAAAATGTTTTACCGGTATCCACCGGACTCCTTCTGCCACTGGCATCGGGTTCGCCAAGTTCCATTACGGAACAAACCAGTTCACCCGCTCTTCCATGCACTGCAATAATTTCTTTTGGTGCAGCGAGCCAGATAATTTTGCAACCATCGAGTTTGGCAATATCCAACTCTACCTGCGTACAGGGTTTTTCATTTTCTGTTCTGCGATAGATCATCGTCACTTCTTTGGCACCTAATCTTTTTGCCTGTGTAGCGGCATCGATCGCTGTCATGCCCATACCGATCACCGCTACTTTATCACCAACCGGAACTTTATCAAAACCCTTATTACGGATGTCATAAATAAATTTGATCGCATCTTCCACACCTTCGAGGTCTTCACCCGGAATTTCAAGTTGTCTTGCCAAACCCACGCCGATAGCGAGATACACCGCATCATATTTTTTCTGCAGTTCTGCCAGCGAAATATTTTTTCCCAACTCCTGGTTGTATTTGATATCAATGCCGCCGATGCTTGTTATATAATCTACTTCGTCTTCGCAGAATTGCGGCGTTACTTTATACGCAGCAATTCCATAGGTCATCAGTCCACCGCCCTTGCTTTCTTTTTCATAAATGGTTACATCAATACCTTCTCTCGACAATACATGCGCACAACTCAATCCTGCAGGACCGGCGCCCACCACTGCAACTTTGCCCCTAACCCCTGAAGGGGAATTCGGAAATTTTTTTCTGTCAAACAATTTCCATTTAGCAGCCATTGCTTTTTCAGTACTGTAGCGTTGCAGTTTGGCAATCGGAATCGGCGGTTCATCCATCAGGTTGAAGACACAACTGCCTTCACATAATTTTTCTACGGGGCAAACCTTGCTGCAACCCGCTCCCATAATATTGGAAACAAAAATGGTATGCGCACTTCCTTTGACATTATCTGTTGTGATCTGCTTTATGAATTTCGGAACGTTGATCTCCGTCGGACAACTTTTTGTACAGGGTGCATCATAACAAAACAAACAACGGTTGGCTTCTACCAATGCAGCTTCCTTTGTTTCAAAAGGAGGATGTATGTCCTGAAAATTTTTGTTGTATGCTTCTTTTGATAACCGGTTATTTGTAATTGCCATGTTTTATATTTTTTACCGCAAAGGCGCAAAGACGCGAATTTATCAATGCGTTTACATCGCTCAATATATGACTGAATGTACAAGAGTGCGACGCCAATGAAGTATTATAGTAGTACCAAAGCCTGGAAAATAAAAAATAAAATGTCCTCGACGCTATGTTCTTCAAGTTCCCTCTCCTTCAGGAGAGGGGTTGGGGTGAGGTTAAAGCTCAACCAACTTACCATAAGTCTCCGGTCTTCTGTCTCTGAAAAACTGCCATGTTGATCTTACCTGTTCAATCATATCCAGATCAAATTCTGAAATCAGTAATTCATCATTGTCTTCACTGGCCTGCGCAAATATTTGTCCGCGTGGATCAACAAAATACGATGAGCCATAAAACTTGCCGAGGTTCCAGGGTTTTTCTTCGCCCACGCGATTGATGCAACCCATAAAATATCCATTGGCAGCAGCATGTGCCGGCTGTTCGAGCTTCCATAAATATTGCGACAAACCCGCAACTGTTGCAGAAGGATTGTAAACGATCTCTGCGCCATTCAATCCTAAACATCTTGCACCATCAGGAAAGTGACGGTCGTAACAAATGTATACGCCCACTTTTGCATACTTTGTCTGAAAAACCGGATAACCGAGATTGCCGGGCTTGAAAAAAAACTTTTCCCAGAATCCACTCGTATGCGGAATATGATTTTTTCTGTACTTGCCTAAATAAGTTCCGTCTGCATCAATTACCGCAGCCGTGTTATATAAAACGCCGGCCTGTTCTTTTTCATAAACCGGAACAATGATCACCATATTGTATTTCTTTGCGTATTCCTGCATGCGCTCTGTTGTAGGACCAGGAACGGTTTCAGCACTTTCATACCAGGCCTTGTCTTGCCCCGGACAGAAATATGGGGTATTGAAAATTTCCTGGAAGCAAAGGATCTGCACGCCTTTTTTACCGGCTTCTTCAATTAACGGAATGTGTTTCTGAACCATGGCTTCTTTAATTTCTGCAATGGTTCCTTCGCCTTCTGTTTTGGGCAAAGACATTTGTATAAGACCTGACTTGATGATTCGTGGCATAATGATGTTTTTATTACGCAAAGACGCTAAGTAAATAAGTCGCAAAGAAAATCTTTGTATTTCTTTGCATCTTTGCGGCTCTGCGTGAAAATTTAAATTTTGTTTGTGACCTTGTTACGTTTTATAAATTTACCAAATCCTTTTTGTAATAAACATTTATCGTTCTCAATCGCTACTTCACCTCTTAATAAAACTGTTTTTACTTTACCGGTAATTTCCCTGCCTTCATAGCCGCTGTAGTCAACATTCATGTGATGTGTTTTTGCAGATAAAGTATGTTTTTCATTCGGATCAAAAATAACAATGTCCGCATCGCTTCCAACAGTAATCGTTCCTTTGCGTGGAAACATGCCGAATATTTTTGCAGGATTGGTACAGGCAACTTCTACATATTTATTCAAAGTAATTTTTCCTTTGTTCACACCTTCACTGAATAATAATTCCATGCGGTTTTCAATGGCAGGATGTCCATTCGGTATTTTAGAAAAGTCATCTTTGCCCATTAATTTCTGCTCCCACATAAAAGGACAATGATCCGTCGCCACCACATTTACCAAACCCTGATTGATGCCGGCCCATAAAGTGGCCTGATCCTTCTTTTCGCGTAATGGCGGACTCATTACCCATTTAGCACCTTCAAAATTATTTTCATACAACGATGCATCCAGAATTAAATATTGAATACAGGTCTCTACAAATACATGCTGGTTTCTTTTGGTAGCATTGCGAACAGCATTCAATGCGCCTTCGCAGGTAAGATGAACAATATATCCTGGGCAACCGGTAAAGTTGGCCATGTCTGCAAAACGTTCACTGGCTTCGGCTTCTGTAACTTCCGGCTGCGAGAGATAATGATATAGTGGAGAAAGATTGCCTTCTGCTCTGTTTTTTTGTGTGAGATAATCGATCATGTCTCCGTTAGTTGCATGCACATTGATCAAACCGCCATGCTGTTTCACTTCTTCCATCAGTCCGATCATCTGGCGGTCATCAATCATGAGCGCTCCTTTATATGCCATGAATGTTTTAAAAGAAGTAATCCCTTCTTCTTCTATAAAATGTTTTATTTCTTTTTTCGTTTCGTCATTGAAGTCGGTGACAGCCATGTGAAAACTATAATCGCCTACGCAATTATTATCACTTCTTCCTTTCCATTCCTGCAATGCCGATTGTAAACTGTTGCCCTGTTTCTGTAAAATAAAATCGATGACCATGGTAGTACCGCCATACAATGCAGCACGGGTACCGGTTTCGTAGTTGTCGCTGGAATAAGTTCCCATGAATGGCATGTCAAGGTGAACATGCGGATCAATTCCTCCCGGAAAAATTAATTTGCCGGAAGCGTCAATTTCTTTATCGGCTTTTACATTCAGATTTTTACCGATGGCTGAAATTGTTTCGCCTTCTATAAAAATATCGGCGATGTAATTGGCATCGGCCGTGATAATATTTCCGTTTTTAATAATGATACTCATTGTGATTTATTTTACCAGGAAGGCACAAAACTGTTAAGTTTATGCTTCCTGCCTTTGTGTCTTTGCGGTTGAATTTTTCATGAATAATAAATATACAAATCCACTGACAAAAAAACCAACAAACCATGCGTAATTATATAAATGAGAAATCCATTCCGGGAATGCGGTTGAAGCAATGACTTTTATCTGCAATAAAAATCCTGGAATGTTTGGAACAATACCACACAATAAAGCAATCATTGCTTTTGAATTGAAGCCATTGCTATAACTGTAAACGCCATTCTTTTTATAAAGATCATCTGCAATTAAATTCTTTTTTCTTATAAAAAAATAATCAACGATCATAATGCCACCAACCGGTCCGAGCAGACTGGAGTAAGCCACCAGCCAGGTAAAAATATATCCGTCTGGACTTGCAATTAATTTCCACGGAAAAATTAAAATGCCGATCACGCCAGTGATATAACCACCCACTTTAAAATTAATTTTGTTGGGAGCAAGATTGGAAAAATCATTTGCAGGACTGACAATGTTTGCTGCAATATTTGTTGCGAGTGTTGATATGATGATACCGATCATTGCAAAACTGACCATCAGCTTACTATCAAATCTACCGGCTAATTTTACAATATCCCATTCAGGATTGCCATACACAATTGCTGTTGCTGAAGTAACAACCACACCAATAAATGCGAATAAAGTCATGGATGGCGGGAGACCGATGATCTGTCCTTTTACCTGTGCGCTCTGGCTTTTTGCATAGCGTGTAAAATCAGGAATATTTAAAGATAACGTTGCCCAGTAGCCTACCATTCCTGTGAGTGCAGGAAAAAAGAATTTAAAAAAAGATGCACTGTCCTCAAATTTTGAGGGCTGCTGTAATATCGGTCCCAGCCCATGCGCTGCATTGATGGCCCAGAATAATAAAGCCAGTGCTGCAGCCGGTAGGAAGATGGCTTTGAATAATAATAATTTCCGGATACTGTCAACACCAAGATAAACGATGAACATATTCAATAACCAGAAAATTAAAAAGCAAATGAAAGGAAGTGCATTGGGAAACAATCCTGATAAATCAATCTGCGCCAGCGAAGGATTCCATGCCCTGATAATATTATATAAAGAAGCGCCACCGATCCAGGTTTGAATACCAAACCATCCGCAGGCGACAATTGCCCGTAACATCGCAGGAATATTTGCACCAAGCGTTCCGAAACTTGCTCTTGCCAGAACAGGAAAGGGTATTCCATATTTTGCACCGGCATGTCCATTTAAAATCATTGGTATTAAAACAATGGCATTGCCTAAAAAAATCGTGAGGATCGCCTGCCACCAGTTCATACCGCCTTGAATCAATGAACTGGCGAGCATGTAAGTTGGAATGCACAAACTCATACTGATCCACAATGCAGCGTAGTTCCATGTTCCCCAGGTTCGTTTGTTTTCCGGAATGGGCGCTAAGTCTTCATTAATAAGTGAAGAATCTATTATGCCTGTTGTTTCAATCATTAAATATTTTCGCTAAATTTTTCATGCAAAGGCGCAAAGGAAATAAGCCGCAAAGAAGCTGTGTATTTTACTTTGCTTCTCTGCGACTTTGCGTGAAAATTATTTTATTGCTTCGTCAGCAATTTTAATCGCTTCACTAATTATCGCCAACCCTTCATCGATCTGTTCTTTGGTTACAATCAGCGGCGGCGCAATAAAAATATAATTCCATCTTACAAAAGTGTACATTCCAAGCTCTTTAATTTTAGCAGCGACTTTATTCATCACAACCATTTCATCAGGCTTTGCATTGAATGGTGCCATTGGTTCTTTGGTTGTTCTGTTCTTTACCAGTTCGATGCAACCCAATAAACCTGTATTCCTGAATTCACCGATGGAAGGATGATCCGCTTTCATTGCTTCAACGCGTTGTTCAACATATTTGCCCATGGCTGCGGCGTTCTCTATCAGATTATCATCTTCATAAATTTTTAATGTTTCCAATGCGGCGGCGCAACTTACCGGATGTGCAGAATAAGTAAGGCCCAATGCCAACATCGTGTCGTCAAACTTTGCAGCAATTTTATCGCTTACCATTAAACAACCAAATGGAAGATAGCCGCAGGTTAATCCTTTTGCCATCGCGATCATATCCGGAATGATATCATGATTTTGAAAGCCGAACCATTTACCAGTTCTGCCAAAGCCACTCATTACTTCATCCATGATTATTAAGATACCATGTTGATCACATATTTGTCTTACCGCTTTTAAATAACCAACAGGATATTTCAGACAACCGGAAGAACCTGATTCGCCTTCAAGCATGATGGCCGCAATATTATTCGGGCCTTCGTATGCAATGAGTCTTTCCATTTGTGCAATGGATTCTTTTAATAAATTTTCTTCACCATATTCCCAGCGGTATAAAATAGGCAGATCAAAATGTACGAAGTTGGGCGCCTGTTGTGCGTCCACAGGCAGTTTGCGCGGATCACCGCTTGCAGTCATGGCGCCATTGGAAGAACCATGATAGGACTGATACCGCGATAATATTTTATGCCGGCCGGTTGAAAGTCTTGCGAGCTTAATTGCATTCTCAATTGAAGTAGCGCCACATAAAGTAAAGAAAGCTTTGTTCAGATCACCCGGACAAATCTCCGCAAGTTTTTTTCCGAGTTCACCACGAACCTTTGTTACGCAACTTGGTGTTACGTAAGAAACTTCCTGCATTTGTTTTACAACAGCATCGGTAATTCTTTGATTGCCATGACCGATATTCACGTTCATCAGTCCGGATGAAAAATCAATGTATTTTTTATCGTCATAATCATAGAGATAAACACCTTCTGCATATTTAACAGCAATAGGTGCAATACCTTTTTGTTTGCTCCAGGAAAATAAAGTGTAGTCGAGATTATCCTGTATTATTTGCTGTGCTTCGGATATTGTTTTGAGTTCTGACATATTTTTTATTTGTGTTAAGTATTGGTTGTTTGTTGTTAGTTGTTTGTTGTTGTGTTTTGTCGGTTCGATCAGTATGTATTTTATTCAACACTTATCACTCAACACCCAACACATACATCAGCTCATCCAGTTCACGCCTGCTTCTGCATTCCATTTGGTTGTGCTCTTTTTTAATTTGGTCCAGAATTCAATGGAACTTTTTCCGGTGATATCGCCTACGCCAAATTTACTTTCATTCCAGCCACCGAAAGAGAATGGTTCGCGGGGTACAGGAACACCAACGTTTACACCGATCATTCCTGCACTTGCACGATCAATGATGTAACGGGCCATAGCGCCATTCTGCGTAAATACACTTGCCGCATTGCCATAAGGACTTGCATTTTCAATCGCCAAGGCTTCATCAACAGTATTGGTGCGCATGATGGAAATGACGGGGCCGAAAATTTCTTCCGTCGCAACACTCATGTCGGGTGTTACATAATCAATAACGGTCGGGCCCACATAAGTGCCTTTTTCTTTACCACTAACTTTTGTATTACGTCCGTCCACTAAAATTTTTGCGCCCTGTGTTTCGGCTTCGGTGATAAACTTTTCAATGCGTTCCTGCGATGCTTTATTAATTACGGCACCGAGGTTTTCTCCGGGAATAATTTTTCTTGCCTCTTCACATATTTTGGTAATGATATGATCAACATTACCCACACCCACCATGGCGCTCGCTGCCATACAACGCTGGCCTGCACAGCCGCTCATGCTCGCAGCAACATTCTGCGCCGTCATTCCCGGAATGGCATCTGGCAATACCATCAAATGATTTTTTGCACCACCCAAAGCAAGACATCTTTTATAATTTGACGTTGCTCTCTGGTAAACAATTTTTGCAATTTTAGTAGAACCAACAAATGACACCGCTTCGATTCCGGGATGATCGCAGATGGCTTCGACAATTTCTACATCGCCATGAACGATATTAAAAACGCCGTCGGGCAAACCTGCTTCTTTCAATAATTCAGCAAGTCTTCCGCAACTGATGGGAACTTTTTCCGACGGTTTCATGATCATACAATTACCGAGTGCGATTGCATTGGGCAAGGTCCAGTTAGGAACCATCGATGGAAAATTAAATGGTACGATCGATGCGACTACACCCAACGGCACGTGTTCTGTTCTGCATTCAACACCACGGCTTACTTCCAGCACTTCACCGGTAACCAGTTGCGGAAGCGAGGTTGCAAATTCAGTAAGCTCGATACACTTTTCTATTTCAGCAACAGACTCGCTGTAGGTCTTGCCATTTTCTTCACTGCAGAGCAGCGCAAGTTCTTTTAAATTTTTTTCCAGCAATGTTTTATAGCGGAAGAAAACCTGTACGCGGTCTTTAATGGGCGTTTTGCTCCAACCATGAAAAGCAGCACGGGCAGCTTCTACAGCGGTATTAAGATCTTTAGCTGAAGACATAGGAACTGTAGTGAGCAGGTTGCCATCGAGTGGGGAAATGACTTCCATTGTTCTGTCAGAAACGGAATTGATCAATTGTCCGTTGATATAATTTTGAAGTGCTTTGTATTTCATCTTTTTTATTGTGTTGAGTGTTGTTTTGTTTTCGTTCTCTATGTTTCAAGCGAAGGCGCAAAGTTGATAAGACGCAAAATATCTTTTTATATTTCTTTGCTCCTTGGTGCCTTTGCGTGTCGTATTGGTTTCATAAATGCATTTTTTGCAGAAAATGAGGCAGTAAAGTAAAAATATTTTAGTTACCAACAAAATAAAAGCATTATTTTTATTTTATAGCAATTAAATAATAAATATGATAAAGAACGGCATTGTACTCGATGACCTTGATTTTGCGATACTTTCTTTTTTGCAGAAAGATGGAAGAATGTCTTTTACAGTGATAGCAAAAAAATTAAAAGTGTCGATCGGTACAATCAGGACAAGATTTAATAAACTGATTGAAGACGGCACCGTGAATATTATTGGCAGAATTGATCCGGATAAAGTGGGCTTTCATTCCTATGCGCACATCGCGGTGTATATACGGCCGGCTACCATGAAAGAAAAGATTGCACAGCGCATTGCTAAAATGCCGGAAGTAAGTTTTCTTGCGGGCACTTCAGGCGATTATGATCTGGAAGTAGATGTGATGTGCCGCAACAATGAGCACCTGGTAAGTTTTATCAATGGACTTTCAGGAATGGAAGGCGTACACCAAACTAAAACGACCATTTATTTTAAAGTATACAAATATGCACAACCGGATTTAAATTTGTTGAAGTAATTATAATAGTCCATAGTCCATGGACTATGGACTATGAATAAATTCTCTCATAAGCATCGCGGTAACGTTCCATAATAACTTTGCGTTTAAGTTTCAGCGTAGGCGTTAGTTCACCCGTATCAATGGTCCATTCATTGGGTAGCAGTTCGAATTTTTTCACCTGTTCAACATGATTGAAAAAAGTATTAAAGGAATCGATGAGATCGCGGTACAATCCCAAAATCTGCGGAAGATGAATGACTTCTTCGTTGGTCGTAAAATTGATTCCCTGTTTTCGCATCCATTCTTTTAAGTTAGGGAATGAAGGCACGATCAGTGCGCCGACAAATTTCTGTTCTGCGCCCACGATCATCATCTGTTCTACAAAAGGACTTTCCTTCATTTTATTTTCGATCGGTTGCGGCGCTACATATTTGCCACCGCTTGTTTTGAATAATTCTTTTTTACGATCAGTGA
>JBDUCW010000187.1:0-6861 GCA_040003235.1 Ferruginibacter sp.
CCCATAACCGAGAT
Source organism: Ferruginibacter sp. (assembly GCA_040003235.1). Taxonomy (GTDB): domain Bacteria; phylum Bacteroidota; class Bacteroidia; order Chitinophagales; family Chitinophagaceae; genus Ferruginibacter. The sequence goes on from JBDUCW010000187.1 coordinate 15, forward strand.
AAGAAAAGTTGCTGTTCTTTTTACAGGGCTCCCAAACTTTTCCGCTGTCGGATGTTTTATATACCTGGTAAGAAAATTCCTTACACAAAAAACCGGTACTGTCATTGATGAATATAAGATCGCTTCCGTTAACGGGCATCAGCGTTTCATCAGTGGTCTTCGTCCAGCTTGTTCCTCCATTCACCGTACGGTAAAATGCAGATGCCGTACTTTCTGAAACATAACCCAGTGTATTGGATACAAAGAAAATGTTGTTGTAATTATACGAAGAACCCACAAGCGGTGTATTGCTTGTAACCCAGTTAACACCGCCATTGATCGTTTTATATAAATTATTTCCTGCGGTTGCGAAACCGGTACCAGAAGAAGGAAAGTTGAGTCTTTCCATTTTGCCGGCAGAAAATGCCAGGCTCCAGCTTTGTCCGCGGTCACTGCTGCGCAGTATCTTGTCATGCTGCACAGCAACAGCAATGTTCCCACTACTGACAGGAAATTTCAGATCGAATATCTTGTTATAAATATCGGGGGATGATCCGTTCACATTATCATGATACACGAGTTTCCATGTCTGTCCCTGGTTTGCCGAAAAAAGTATAGAAGGCTCAGCTGAATAATTTCCGTACGTAAATAATGAATCTACAGAGAACGCTGCCACACCGGTAGGAATAAAACCAAGTGTAATGTTAACCGAATAACCATTAAAATTGGTATTGCCTGTAGTAATGGCGCGCTGTATATAACTGGCGCCGCTATCCTGCGTGAAGCCGATAAAATTGGTAAAAGCTACAAAACCTGTTGAAGGACTTATGAATGACATCCCTTTAATATCGTCATTTACATTGCCGCCGGTATACTTCTCCCTGAATTGTGCAGATGAAACAGAATAAATAAAAAGGGATACAGCGATCAATAATGGTTTCAGGTAGTATTTTTTCATAAGTGCTATGGAACGTAAATATAGCAACTTTTATTTTTCAAAATCAGCTGCCCTACTAGTTTACAATTTTATAAATTCCACCCGCCTGAGCTGTGATTTACAACCTATCACTTACTACTTACTACTTACTACTTACTACTTACTACTTACTTCATCCAGCAGTTCAATGGCTTTTTCACCTAACTGCAGGCCGGTACTTTTCATCAGCTCATTCAGTTGTGAAATACTGGTAGCGCTTGCAATGGGTGCTGTTACAGCAGGGCGTGCCATCAACCAGGCCAGCGCAATAGAAGCCGGTGTGGACCTGTATTGCATGGCAACATCATCCAGGGCATTCAGTATTGCAAAACCTTTATCATTCATGTAATTTTTAGCCCTCGCTCCTCTTGCACTTTTGGAAAGGTCACCATCGTTCCGGTATTTACCTGTTAAAAATCCACTGGCCAATGAGAAATAAGTAATCACACCCAGGTGATTGTCCGTACAGATCTTTTCATAACTTTTTTCGAAAACTCCGCGTTCGCAGAGATTGTATTCAGGCTGATATGACTGATAAACAGGATAACCAAATTTTTTACCTGCAGCTACGGAAGCAGCAAGGCGTTCAGGTGAAAAATTAGAAGCACCAATCCATCTTATCTTGCCTTCTTTGATAAGCTGGGCATATGCATCCAGCGTTTCTTCTACCGGAGTTACATTATCATCCCAATGTGTTTGATAGAGATCTATATAATCTGTCTGCAAACGTTTTAAAGAAGCAGCAGCAGCTTTTAAAATATATTTCTTGCTGATATCTTTTTTGCCCTGTCCCATATCGCCACCCACTTTGGTAGCAATGACGATCTTATCCCTGTTGTTATTTTTTTTCATCCAGTTACCGATAATGGTTTCTGATTCACCACCCTTATTGCCTGGTACCCAGGTAGAATAAACATCTGCCGTATCGATAAAATTAAAACCGTTTCCTACAAACGCATCGAGCAATTGAAATGAAGTGGGTTCATCAATGGTCCAGCCAAAAACATTTCCGCCAAAGGCAAGCGGCGCAACATTCAGATCCGAATTTCCTATTCTTCTTTTATTCATGACACAATTTAATTGATTTATAAAACGGAATAAAGATTACACCCGTTTTTTGATTTTGTTATGATTTTTTTTGAGCTGATCGTCGCTGCATAATTGAAGCAACAGTATAGTTTCTTTACAGCATATCACTGTAAGAACCTTCTACAAGATCAAGGTCGTTGATATTAAATTCCTTTAAATAAAAGCGGCATTGCTCCAGCAGCTCTTCTTTTGTTTTGTTCGTTACAAGATTACCTGCTTCTATCTCGATAAAATTACCAAGACCGGGTACTGTATCTATATGAAACTTTACGTTTTCAATAAAGTAGATCTCTCTTTGTTTCTGCACTATCTTTTTTATACCGAGTGATCTTGTGAGCACTTCCTTTAATCCTGCCGCGTCTTCAATCTTCACGAGTTTAAAATCAGATGACTTCGGTCCGGGTTGATCATTCCTTTCGTAATAGATCAGGTTGTTTTCGATATTCCCCTCCCGTAACTTTAATCTTCCATTACTGACGGTAAAATAAGTATCGGTCTGCTGATCTGTACCCCGGAAATCGGCTCCGTGCTGTAAAAGATACGCTCTTACGAAGCCGGCTTCATTGCAGCGGGCTTTGATCTCAACATTCAGATTCATGTCGTAAAAATAATAATAAGTCCCGGCACAGTGACCTGGACTGTAAAAACTTATGATCGCGGTTGTATAAATCTTCCCGGTCCGGGAACTTATACTTTCTGCAGCATTTTTGCGGCGCTTGATTTAGACTTTGGTGCTTCTTCCGGGCTTTTAAAACGGATGGCATTCCACATATGATCGAGTGCGATCATATCAACATTTTCATATCCATGAGCGGAAACGAAATCCCAATTGCATTCCCGGCAAAGATCACTGGCAATCTTCGACGACAATTTAGGATAAGCGATCCATAATTTGGATTCATTATGAAGGGCGGGAACAACATCCCGCAATATATCTTTCAATTGTTTCTGGCTGATAGCAAACAGCAGGGCGAAATCGATCTTGCGCGATTTCAGCAATGGCGTTACATTTTTAGAGAACGAATACTTTACAAATTGCTTTTCAACTGAAGAAGGCAGACCCTGAATAAGAATGTTCTTTTCATCTTTCATCTGCAGCTTTTCAGGCAGCGGTAGTAAGGAAGTCATTTGCATATCACTGAAGGGATTTTTAAGGAGGAAGACAAAATTAACGAAAACCAGCGATAAACTCCTAATAAATGGAGGGTTTATTTTGCTGGAACCACATACAGTAAAGGATTTTAGGCATTTTTGCACTTAAAACAATATACATATAATTTATAGTAATGTATCGTTATGCACATAATAAAACTCTCCGGAGAGAGTTCATTGTAACAATTCTCTTTATTTAGTGCCTCCTACTGGTTTATAATAAGTTAATGCTTCGTTCATATAAGATTGTAATTTGGCGATCCTGTTCTCATCACTTGGGTGCGTAGCTAAAAATTCCGGTGGTTTACCAGCTCCACCTGCTGCGCTCATCCGCTGCCAGAATGGAATGGCTTCTCTTGGATTGTAACCGGCCATTGCTGCAAAGATCAACCCATAATGATCGGCCTCATATTCCTGGTTACGACTGTTTGGCAAAAGCACGCTCACCTGTGCACTCGGTGCAAATACATTACTGAATATAGCATTGGCTTTTTGATTACCAGAGGTGAAGATATTTCCTGCAACTTCAAGCCCCTGGGCAATGGCGACCTGGCTCATTCTTTCATTACCGTGATTGGCTACTGCGTGTGTGATCTCATGTCCTAGTACAACAGCCAAAGCCGCTTCATTCTGCGAAATGGGTAACAGTCCGGTATACACTACCACTTTACCACCCGGCATGCACCAGGCATTTACTTCCGCGTTATTTACAAGATTGAATTCCCACTGGTAGCCTTCCAGCTCCTTACTCAATCCTTTGTTCGCATAATATTCGGTGATTGCTTTGGCAATACGGCTGCCTACTCTGCGCACCATTTCTGCATCACGATTTGTATTTTCGCTGACTACTTTGCTGCTGGTTAAAAAGCCCTGGTACGCTGTAGTTGCCTGCTGCCTGAGTGTTGCTTCAGGAAATAATTTTAATTGTTTGCGGCCGGTAATAGTGTTCTGATGACAGGCTGCAAGAATGGGTAAAGCCGTTATCAACACGATAATTTTTTTCATCATTTGGTTTGTTTGCGGAGAGTAGACAATTGACGGCACCAAAAAGTTAAGAGTTATGAGTTCAGAATTATGAGTTACGGTACGACAAATCAGGTGCCTAAATAAATGCAGGCAACTCTTAATTCTAAATTCTCAACTAATTTCTTCTTCTCGCTTTACGCCGGTCCCTGAATTTTAAAATGGGAACACGGCTTTCACCGCCGCGGAAGATGCGGGCGATATTTTTCTGGTGGGTTAATAATACCAGCAGGGATACAGCGATGGCAAATACACGATACATCACTTCCTTTTCATTCCAGATCCATAATACACAGATCGGAAGCGCAATGGAAGCAAATATAGAACTCAGCGATACATAGCGGGTAAGGTATAATACCATCAGGAAGACACCGATGCAGCAGATCGCGATCACCGGCTGAATCGCCAGGATCATTCCGAATAAAGTAGCCACACCTTTTCCTCCTTTGAACTGCGCAAATATTGGAAATATATGTCCTGCTACTGCTGATAATCCCAATCCCACCATCAGGTTGGTACGGTCCCATTCATTATTGATATAATGCGGCAGAAAATTGTACAGACACACGGCTGTCATGCCTTTCAGAATATCAATCACCATAACGATGGTGCCATATTTTTTGCCTAAAACACGAAACGTATTGGTAGCACCCATATTACCACTTCCGTAGTCGCGGATGTCGATACCAAAAAAATGTCTGCTGATAATTAATGCTGTGGGAATTGAACCAATACAATATGCAAGTACTATCAGGAGTAGTTCCTTCATGCCTGTTTCCGGTTGAGTTGAAGGGCAAAAATACAGGTTTTTTGGTTATAGATAAATACTTATGAAGCTTATTAACAAGAAAGGACCCTGAACCGGGTTTGAAGATTTGAGGGGTTTAGAAAGTTTAGGAGATCTAAACCATCTACGTTCTAAACTTTCTCAGCTTATTCAATTAGAGATGACTATAGGATCATTATAGACGACTATGGGATGAACGAATCTACAGCCTGTAGATTCGTTCATCTCAGGGAGAAGGTAGCGACATCCCATAGTGATGTTATAATGAAGGAAAGAAAGTTTGATAGTTTGTAGTGTTTAGAAAAGTTGAATCTTCTAAACATTCAGACATTCCCAACTTTCGCAACCGCTTTCACACTAAGCCATTCGCCTTTTTGCTGAATTGCAATTACTTTATTACCATATTGGCCTAAATAGCGGCTGATTTCCTGCTCATCGGATTTGAGAAAACCGCTCAAAAGAATTGTCGTGCCCACATTTCTGCAGGCTTTTGAAATGATCTCCATATTATTACAGATCACATTAAGATTGATATTGGCCAGGATAATGTCGTATTGTTCATTGGAAGGAATAACCTCAGCTTTTTCCAGTTGAATTCTGCTGCAATGATTGGCGATAATATTTTCTTTGGCGTTTTCAATACTCCAGTCATCGTTATCAATTGCACGCACGGATGCAGCACCCATTTTTTCTGCAAGAATAGCGAGCACACCGGTACCGGTTCCAAAATCAAGCACCGATTTGTTTTTAAGATCAAGCATTCCCATCTGTTCGATCATCATATATGTGGTTGCGTGGTGACCAGTACCGAAACTCATTTTCGGCGTGATGATGATATCATGTTTTACACCGGTTTTCGCTTCATGAAAGGAGGCCCTGACCATCGCAAAATCATTAACGGTAACGGGTTCAAAGCTACTTTCCCATTTTGCATTCCAGTTCTGCTGTTCAATAAGTTCTGTATGATACGTTATATTAAATGGAAGAATCATGGCAGCAAGTACGCTTACATCGTATGCCTGTTCAGGAATGAAGGCTTTCAATTCATTATCCGTTTCTTCAAAACCATCATAGCCTTCAGTAGCAAGAATAGCGATAAGGATATCTGAATGCTCAGTGTTTTTTATTGGTATAGTGACTTTAACGTAATTCAATATTTTGATTTGGTGATTTGGTGATTTGGTGATTTTTTCAATTCGCCGGTTTATTCTGATTAACGAAGCCTCCTGTGTTTATAGGTAGAACCTGTATTTGTATTCTCATTACCAAATCACCAAATTTCCAAATCAGTGATTATTCCTTCCAAAAAAAACCGGTAAGCCGTTAAGATGATAATTTTCATTACCGTCTTCCCGCCTTACCGGCCAACTTATAACGTAAAACGTATAACTTTCTTACCGTTGTCCGTCCGGTTTCGGCATCAAAGCTTTACGGCTAAGCTTGAATTTGCCGGTACGCTGATCGATATCTACCAGTTTCACTTTCACTTTATCACCTTCTTTAAAGATACCTTCCATTGTTTCCAAACGTTTCCAGCTGATCTCGCTGATATGTAATAAACCTTCTTTCTTGGGAAGAAATTCTACAAACGCACCGAACTCTTTAATACCACGAACGGTTCCTTCATAATCCTTACCGATCTCAGGCATGGCGGTTAAACCCTGCACCCATGATACAGCTTTATCAAGGCCTTCTTTATTTGCGCAGAAGATACTTACTTCTCCAGTGTTGCCTACTTCTTCAATATTAATGGTAGTACCGGTTTCACGCTGAATTTCCTGGATCACTTTACCCTGGGGCCCGATCACTGCGCCGATGAATTCTTTATCGATGATCAGTTT
>JBDUCW010000010.1:0-60925 GCA_040003235.1 Ferruginibacter sp.
TTAGTTTTCTGCAGTTCTAAATTGGCGGGTCCGGAAAGGGCCCGTCTTTTGAATTTTTAATTATCCATTACTCTTCTTCCATTTCTTCTTTGAGCGCTTCGCTGATCTTTACCAGAAGCTTATCAATGCGCTGTCCGTCCATATCCACGATCTCAATGCTGAAACCTTTCCACTCAAAAGATTCGCCGGTCATGGGTATATGCTCTAATTCGTGCAGCACAAAACCTGCAAGCGTATTAAATTCATGTTCACCTTCATTCATCCATTCTGTCTTTTCGAAATGACTTAAGAAATCATAAAAAGGAATCTGCGCATCTATTAAAAAAGTGCCGTCCTTTCTTTCGGTAATGGAATATTCTTCCTGCCCTGTCTGCGGCACATCGCCCACAATGGCTTCCAGTATATCGTTCAACGTTATCATACCTTCCATGGTGCCGTATTCCGTTACAATAAAACAGGTATGGATCTTTGTCTCTTTAAATTTTTCGAGTAACTGGTAAGCCGTGTTGTTTTCCGGAACGAACAATGCTTTTTTCATAATGCTGTCCATCGTCATATTATCATTCGCTGCAAGAAACAGATCTTTCATGAACACCAGCCCTTTGATCGTATCGATCGTGTCTTCACAAACAGGGTAAGAAGAATAAGGTTGCTTAATGATTTTTTCCTTTACCGTTTTTATAGTATCGGTGATATCTACCCAAACAATATCTGTGCGGTGTGTCATCAGTGAAGTGATGTTGCGGTCGCCGAGATGAAAAACCCTTTCGATAATGTCTTTTTCTTCATCTTCAATCGTACCATGTTCACTGCCTTCTGTGATCATCGCTTTGATATCTTCTTCCGTTACTGCACTGTCTGATGCAGGTTTAATATTAAATATTTTAAAGATCAGGCTGGTGATTGAATTCAGCAGCCATACGATGGGGTGAGTAACGAAGGACAATGCATTCATCGGGCCTGCCACCAGCCTTGCTATTTTTTCGGCCCGCAGCATGCCGATCCTTTTGGGAACGAGTTCACCAAAAATGATCGATAAAAAAGTAACCAGTATTATAATGAGTACTGTTGAAATGGTAGCTGCATACGGTTGAAGAAAACCAATCTTTGCAATATAAGGTTCCAGCCGGCCACTGAATCTTTCTCCTGAGTACACACCCGTAAGAATGGCTACCAGCGTGATAAATATCTGTGCGGTAGAAAGAAATTTTTCCGGATTTTCCGTAAGTTCAAGCGCTTCCTTTGCTTTTGCATCGCCTTTGTTGCTCATGCCTTCCAGCCTTGCTTTACGGGCACTCACCAGTGCTATCTCACTCATCACAAATAACGCATTGATTAAAATCAGTAACAGTAAAATGACGACTTCGAGCATAATTATTCAGCAAAATTTATATTCCGGAACCATCAAATCTTAATGATTCTGGATTAACAGTAACCCTGCAAAGGTAAGGGCGTGGCCATGTAATCAGAGCAGTTAAGTTTTAGTGCGCAGCTTGGCATGACTTTTAATCTTGTTAAAGGATTTAATGAATACAAAGAAATCTTTTAAACAATGGCAATGAAACCGATTATAGTTAAAACACCCATTGTATTGGTTGTAGATGATGAAGAAGACCTTTTATTTCTTATAAAGAGAAAACTTGAGAAAGAGGGATATGAGGTGGTAATTTCCCCAAATGGGGAACATTTGAAGGAATCTATTGACTCAAGTCACCCCGATATTATTTTACTGGACATAACGATGCGGGATAAAAGCGGGGCAGATATCTGTAAGGATTTAAAAACAGATGAGCACACTTCAAATATTCCTGTCATTTTATTTTCCGGCAATGACAATATTGTGGAGACAGCATCCACCTGTGGCGCGGATGGTTATATCAGCAAACCGTTTGATGTCAGTTCCGTAAAAAAAGTATTTGAAGATGCCTTGAAAAAACATGCGGCATAAAATCCAGCTGATTATTTCAGGCCGAACTGTTTATTAAAAATTCTGCCAAACAGGTAACCGGCCATCGAACCTAATATCGCACCTCCTGCAACATCAATGGGGTAATGTACGCCCACATATACCTGGGCATAAGCAATAATAAATGCCCAGGCAAAAACAAGCAGCATCCATTTTCCCAGGTAATTTTTCAACGTGAGATAAAAAAAAGTTGCCATTGCAAAATGTGTAAATGCATGTGATGAAGTAAAACTGTAACTCTGCGGCCGGTATGCAACCAGGAACCTAAGCCCTTCTGCCATATCGGGATCATTGCAGGGCCTTACCCTGATAATATAGGCTTTCAGAATATGACTGCTGATGATATCCGATAAAGCGGCTGTTCCAAAAAAGAACAATGCCCATACCCATCCCGTTTTTTTAAAATTGATCAGCACTACCAACAATAAAAAAAGATACAGCGGCAACCAGAAAGGTGCATTGCGCATCTGCGGCATCAGGATATCAAAAAAATTATTATGCCATTTGCCATTCAGTATCCGGAACAGATTTTTATCGGCTTGTATCAATTGTTTAAACACGGGGAATGATTGTTAAAAAGATAGAAGCGCAAAAATAATTAATCTACCTTAGCAAACTGTAATTAATTATGGGCTGGTTCGTAGTTGATAAGGTTGACGGAGTTGATAAGGAATATAAATAGATTCTTATCATATCCGCCTCCTCTCTTATAAAAAATAAAAGATGTTTGTAGAAAGAATTCCCAGGTTATTAAGATGGACATTTTCGGTGATACTGCTGTTGTTGCTCACCATGACAATTTTTCGTTTTATTTTTTACTGGACCTACAATCCGCCCGGACGTGCATTCTCCGGCTCTGCTTTTATACTGGGTTTTCGTTATGATGCAAGAGTGGCCTGCGTGATTGGTTTATCAATATTGATATTGTGCGCTTTTCCATTTCTCAACCCGATAAAAAATATCCGCGCAAAAACATTCTGGAATATTTTACTGCCGCTGGTATTTCTGATCCTGCTCATTTTTTATGCAGCCGATTATTATCATTATGATTATCTGCACACCCGCCTCAATGCATCTGTGCTCAATTACCTGCAGGATGCAAAGATCTCCGGCAAGATGATGGGCGAAAGTTACCCGGTAGTGAAGATCGTTTTAATCATACTCGCCTTGCTCCTGTTATCAGCATTTGTTTTTTCAAGATTGCTGAAGCGCTATCAAACGATGGATACTTTTAATAAAAGAAGATCGATCGGAATTTATATCATCAGTGTATTTGTAATGGCGCAATTAGTTGTTGGCAGATTTGTATTCAAGCCCGGACAATTTCCTTTACGCTGGAGCGATGCCTTTGCCAACAACGATGATTACAAAGGAAATCTTGCATTGAATCCCATACAGAGTTTTTTAAGTACCCTTACGTTCAAAGATTCCCAACCGGATATTCCTAAAACAAAAGCTGCTTACGCGATGATGGCGGAATACCTCAACGTCAATCATCCAGACAGTATGGCCTTAAATTATGAAAGACAATTTTCTTTTCCTGATTCAATTAATAAAAAAACGAATGTTGTGCTGATCATCTGCGAAAGTTTCAGTGCATATAAAAGCAGCATGTGGGGAAACCCGCTCAATACCACGCCCTACTTTAATGAACTCTGTAAGAACGGTGTTTTTTTCGACCGTTGTTTTACGCCCGCATACGGAACAGCACGGGGCGTATGGGCCGCCATCACAGGCATTCCGGATGTGGAAGCTGCAAACTCTGCAAGCCGCAACAGCGCCAATGTTGACCAGCACAGCATCATCAATGATTTTAAAGGGTATGAAAAATTTTATTTTTTAGGGGGCAGTACTTCCTGGGCCAATATCCGCGGATTGCTTACCAATAATATTACCGGCCTGCATTTGTATGAAGAGAATGATTATAAAGAAAAAGCAATTGACGTTTGGGGTATCAGTGACAAAAATTTATTTAAAGAAGCGAATGGAATTTTAAAGGAACAGACCAAACCATTTTTTGCAGTGATACAAACGGCCGACAATCATCGTCCTTATACCATTACCAAAGAAGACCAGGAAGATTTTCAGAAATTAAGTTTTCCGCAGGACAGTTTAATTAAATATGGTTTCCAGAGCAATGATGAAATGAATGCATTCCGGTTTACAGATTTTTGTTACCAGCATTTTATTGAAGCAGCGAAAAAGGAAAAGTATTTTGATAATACGCTTTTCATTTTTGTAGGTGATCATGGCATCCGCGGAGATGCAGGTAATATGCTGCCCAAAGCATATACACAGCAGGCGCTGGTTTGCGAGCATGTACCTTTACTTTTTTATGCACCTAAATTATTAAAACCATACAGGATAAGTGATGTCTGTTCACAGGTTGATATTCTTCCTTCTGCCGCCGCTATCACCGGTACTCCATATCACAATACTGCATTGGGAAGGAACGTCTTTGAAAAACCGCCAGGAACAATGTACAAATCTTATAACCTTGAAAATGAAAAAGCATTCATTATTGATCACGATGAAAAAACCATTGGCGTGGTTAGTAACAATTATTATTTCCGGAAGAATATGAAGAGTGGCGTACAGCAATTTGTTTCCATGACAGATAGTAATCCGGTACCTGCTAACCATTATACCGACAGCGTTCGTGACCGTCTCAATAAATTGACGGATGCTTATTATGAAACCTCAAAATATTTATTGCAGAATAATAAGAAGACTGTAGTCCATGGTCCATAGTCCACATGGGCTATGAACTCTTGCAAATTTAAAACTCAAAATAATCTATTCGTAGTTAACTTCGTGAAAAGCAATACCTGCGCATGCTCACAAAATGGCTTGTCCCGAAGACTGTACAATGGATCGTAAAACTTTTTTTCATTTACCTGTGCATATTCACGGCCTTCCGGATTGCTACTGTTATTTGTTTTAAACCTAAATCTATCGGCGTATTTGAATTGCTGCCTTCCTTCTGGCTCGGACTAAAATATGATCTGCGCTGGATCGCAGTGATATTGCTCCCGATTGCACTCGTGTCATTGTTTCCAAGACTCTCTCCTTTTTACAGTGAAAGCAGTAAAAAGACATGGACTGTTTATCTCGGCATCATTACCTTACTCGTTTTATTTTTCTATGGAGCTGATTTTGGCCAGTTCGCTTATATCAATGCCCGTCTGAATGCAGATGCGCTGATCTTTGCAGAAGATCCGAAAGAAAGTCTGCAGATGGTATGGCAGAGTTATCCCGTAGTATGGATCCTGATCGGACTATTCGGTGCCGTGATCATGATGGTGTGGATGTTCCGCCGTACTCACGTAGACGTGGAAGAGAAGAACATCAACATTCATAAATTCACTTACCGCAAGCGATGGCATTTTGCAGCGATCGCAATTCTTGGCTGGTTCATGTATGGATTTCTTACATTGAAACCACTTGATTTTTTCCGGGCATTCGATCTCAATGATGAATTCAAAAGTAATCTTGCATTGAACCCGTTGCAGAATTTTTTTACCACGCTCCGCTTCCGCGATCCTGATTATAAAAACAAAGCGGCAGAATATTATCCGGTTATCTCTTCTTTCCTGAATATCGATCAGAATAATCCCAATAATAAAAGATACAACAGGCTGGTACACCCTGACAGTAAAACGCTGGAAACCCAGCCCAACGTGATTTTGGTGATCTGCGAAAGTTTCAGCATGTATAAGAGCAGCATGAGCGGAAATCCTTTGAATGCAACACCTTATTTTAATCAGTTGTGTAAAGAAGGTATTTTTTTCAACCGTTGCTTCTCGCCTACTTTCGGAACTGCACGCGGCGTGTTCGGTGCTATCACCGGTATTCCTGATGTACAGCTTTCAAAATTTGCCACCCGCAATGAAGCGACGGTAAAACAAAGAACCATCGTGAATGATTTTGAAGGTTATGATAAATATTATTTTATTGGCGGAAGAAGCCAGTTCAATAATTTTTCGGGACTCATCAATAATATTAAAGATGTAAATATTTATGAAGAAGGGAAATTCAAATCAGAAAAGATCAATGTCTGGGGCATCAGTGACAAAAATCTTTTTTTAGAAGCGAATGATGCATTGGCTCCGGAAAAAAAACCATTCTTCGCCATTATTCAAACCGCAGACAATCACCGGCCGTTTAATATTCCTGATGAAGACAAAGATTTTGAGCAACGCAATATTGCTGATGATGAATTGCATAAATATGGATTCGAATCGCTCAAAGAATACAATGCATTTGCATACACCGATTACTGTTTTAAAAAATTTATAGAAGCGGCAAAAAAATCGCCCTGGTTCGACAATACCATTTTTGTTTTTGTAGGCGATCATGGTGTTGAAGGCAATGCAGATGCCATGTATCCGCATGCATGGACAGAACAGCGACTGAGCGATGAGCACATTCCGCTACTTTTTTATGCACCAGCTTTATTGCCTGCACAAAAAAGAAATGAGACCGTTTCGCAGATCGATGTACTACCTACGATTGCAGGCATGTTGCAGCAGCCTTATACCAACAGCACGCTGGGCCGCGATCTGCTCGATTCAACCAAAAAAGAAAATGCTGCCTTCATCATTTACCATGCACCGGGATGGATCGGCGTTGTGAATGATGATTATTTCTACCGTAAAAATATCCGGATAGAAAAAGATGAACTGGTTCCGGTAAGAACAGACCTCCCTGTTTTAAATGCTGCGCAGACAGATTCGGTTAAAAAACATTTATCACAACTAACGTCCGCCATATATGAAACGGCAAAGTGGATGCTGGTGAATAACAAAAAGTAGTACATTCGTTTAAGGGTTTAATGGTTTAAATCGTTTCATGTTTTTCGTGTTCAGAAAATTTATTCAGGTCAACAATCTTATACGTATTAAACGTTTTCAACGAAATTCTTGGTTATGCAAAAACATTTTTTCATACTGATCCTCTCCTGCATATTCGTAATGTGCTCCGTGAGCGCCGATGTAAGAATTGAAGGTTCGGTGACGCGCCTGTTCAGCATCAGTAATATCAATAAATATCCAGGTTACACATTTTATTACCTCCACCAATCTTACCATTACGATAAAGGTTACCAGCCCAATCAACCCGATACTGTAGCCGTTGAAAATAACAAACGTTATGAAGCTGCGACACATGGTGACACTAAAACAACGCTGATGGCAGTGGATGCAAAAGGCAACTGGCTAAATGCTGATGTGCAGATCGGTGGTGAAGCAACAGCCGGACCGCAGGTAAATTCAATTGTAGATATATATGAGATCAGTTCAATGAATAACGGCCTGATAAAATTAAAAAAGATCAAAGAGATTTCTGTCAACAAAAACGGAAAGGAAAAAGAACACAAGGCATCAGGCGTTTTTGCTTTTATCAGTAATGATACATTCAGTACCGGCCTTAGTATTTTTTCTATACTGGCACTTGGCGGACTGATCATTGTTTTTATTGTGCGTAAAAGAAAGCAGGAATATCATCCTGCAACAGCATAATCAGCGCTGCTTCCCGGCGATCATGATCAGCCGCGGTGATTTATGAAGATCATAATGACCGAATGCATAATCGCCGAACACTTCTGTGATCTGCAATCCCTGGTAGGCAAACATTTCTGTAAAATCACCCAGTGAAAACTTGGCAACCTTCTCAACGTATTCCAGTGGCTCCTGCAAGGCCTCATCTTCCACAATGATCTTTTTATAAAAGTGCTGTTCATCCATCCATTTGGTGATGATATAATTAATGCCGTCAATTTCTTTTTCCGAATGATGAATAAGATGGTCTTCAGCATAATGCGCATTCAGGTAATCCATTACAAAAATGCCTTTGTGTTTAATGGATTGCGCAATAGTGCGGATCGCGTTATCATGTTCCCGTCTTGTTTTGAAATAACCAAAGCTGGTAAAAAAATTAAATGCATAATCATAATAATTGATCCGGAAAGGCAATCGCATATCATGCACGTAAAAGTGAAGTTTATCCGTTTCACTCTGGCGGGCTTCTGCAATGCTGTCGGTACTGAGATCAATACCCGTTACATCAAATCCTTTTTCTGCAAGATGAATGGAATGCCGGCCTTTTCCGCAGGCCACATCAAGCATTACGGCACCCGGTGGCGGTTGCAAATAGCCGATCAATTGATCAATGAATGCAGCCGCTTCGCGATCATCCCGCTTAAAATAAAGCTGGTGATAATAAGGGGTATTGAACCAGTTCTTAAACCAGGGCTGCTGCATGTGGCAAAGATAAGATGCCACCCCGAAGGTTGTTATTTAAATTCGTAAAGAGAATTATCAGAGTACTGCTTTTTTAGTGGGAGTTGAATACAAATAGTCAATATTCAATTTTCAATACACAATTTTCAAAGCAAGTGTCTTTTTTAACCTGAACATTGAAAACTGAACATTGAATATTGAACATTTTCCATCATATGAAGACCCGTTTCAGTTAAGAAATGAATGCATACAAAATTATTCTTCCAACATTTACGATTCGGCATTCCTTGCTCAATATTCTTATCTTTGTCCTCCCTAAATTGATTCTTAAAATGTCATTGATCAAGAGCATTTCCGGTATACGTGGTACCATCGGCGGTACACCCGGCGACAACCTGACACCGCTGGATGTGGTTAAATTTTCTGCAGCTTACGGAACCTGGTTATTGCAACAGTCTGCCAACCGGAAGGTCGTCATTGGAAGAGATGGGAGGATCAGTGGCAGCATGGTAAAAAATCTGGTGATCAATACCCTTATTGGTATGGGCATCGATGTAATCGATCTTGATTTCAGCACAACGCCTACTGTTGAAATGGCTGTGATATTTCATGCAGCTGGTGGTGGCATCATTCTTACGGCAAGCCATAACCCAAAGGAATGGAATGCGTTGAAACTGCTCAACAGCAAAGGCGAATTCATCAGCGGAGAAGACGGAAAGCAACTATTATCCATTGTTGAAAAAGAAGATTTTTATTTCGCCTCTGTTGATAAATTAGGATCTTATGTTACAGATGAAACTTCCTTAAAGAAACATATTGATGAAGTGCTGAATTATGAACTCGTTGACGTAGCGGCGATCAAAAAAGCAAAATTTAAAATTGTTGTGGATGCGGTGAACAGCACCGGCGCCTTTGCTGTTCCGGCTTTGCTGAAAGCATTGGGTGTAAAAGATATTGTGGTATTAAATGAAGAAGTGAATGGCAAATTTGCCCATAATCCCGAACCATTGCCTGAACACCTTACACAACTCAGCAACGAAGTTGTACAACAGCACGCCAGTCTGGGTATTGCTGTAGATCCTGATGTAGACAGGCTTTGCTTTGTATGTGAAGACGGCAGTATGTTTGGCGAAGAATATACCCTGGTAGCGGTGGCCGATTATATTTTAAGTAAAAGAAAAGGCAATACTGTTTCTAATATGTCATCAACCAGGGCATTGAGGGATGTAACGGAAAAATATGGCGGACAATATTTTCCAAGTGCAGTGGGTGAAGTAAATGTGGTGAATAAAATGAAAGAGGTCAATGCGGTGATCGGTGGTGAAGGCAATGGTGGTATCATTGTTCCGGATCTGCATTACGGTCGTGATGCATTGATCGGCATCGGTTTATTTTTAAGTCACCTTGCAAACAGTAAAAAAAGTATCCGGCAGTTACGGAGTACTTATCCCGATTACTTTATGAGCAAGAACAAGATCTCTCTGGAAAATGGGATCAATGTGAAACAGGTTTTTGATAATATTATGAACAAATACAAACACAACCCCATCAATACAGATGACGGATTGAAAATTGAATTTGACAACGACTGGGTACATTTGCGCACGAGCAATACAGAACCCATTATCAGGATATATGCAGAAAGTAATTTTGAAACAACCGCAAATAATATTGCGTTGAAACTGATGCATGATATTAAGGAAGCTTCCAGTTCATAGTTCATGGTTCATAGTTCATGGCTGCACAGCTTTTGTAATTAGCCATTAGCTTTTAATCATTGAACAAAAATATTTTGTAAAACGGATTCATTATTAACAGTTCCCGCTATGAACCATGAACTATTAACTATGAACCAAGCCATTGAGTATAAAAAATGAATCGTATCTATTTCGACAACGCCGCAACCACTTCACTTGATCCGCAGGTGCTGGAAGTGATGATGCCTTATCTTACCGAAAAGTTTGGCAATCCTTCTTCTATTTACAGTTATGGAAGAGAAAGCAGGCTTGCCATTGAGAACGCAAGGAAAACTGTCGCAAAACTTCTGAATGCCCATCCCGCAGAAATATTTTTTACCAGTGGCGGAACAGAAAGCAGCAACACCGCCATCGGCGCAGCAGTAAGAGATCTTGGATGTAAGCACATCATTACTTCACCGATCGAGCATCATGCAACTTCACATACAGTAGAAGCCATGGATCATCGCGGAGAAGTGACCGTAAGTTTTGTAAAACTGATGCCGGATGGACATGTGGACATGGAAGATCTTGAAAAATTACTGGCCCGCAGTGAAGACAAATGCCTGGTAACTTTATTGCACGCCAACAATGAGATTGGCAATATACTCGACATAAAAGCCGTGGGCGAATTGTGCCGGTTGTACAATGCGGTTTTTCATTGCGATACGGTTCAGACTGTAGGCCATTTTCCATTTGATCTCCGCAATACACCCGTACATTTTATCACAGGTGCAGGACATAAATTTCACGGGCCGAAAGGCGTAGGCATTTTATACATCAATGAAAATGTAAAGATCAAACCTTATATCAATGGTGGATCGCAGGAACGCAATATGCGTGCGGGGACTGAAAATCTTTATGGCATTGTTGGTTTTGCCAAAGCACTTGAAATAGCCACTGCCGGTTTTGAAGAGGACAGCGCATATATCGGCACCTTGAAATATTATATGCTGGATGAACTGAAAAAAAATATACCCGGTGTTTCCTTTAATGGTGATCCATTGGGAAGAAGTTTATATACTGTTTTGAATGTAAGTTTTCCCAAGACTGAAAAAAGCGAGATGATGTTGTTCAATCTCGATATCAATAATATCTGCGCCAGTGGCGGAAGCGCATGTACCTCAGGGGCAGATGCCGGAAGTCATGTAATCCGTGCGATCAATAATAACCCCAACCAGGTCGCAGTAAGATTCAGTTTCAGCAAACACAATACAAAAGCGGAAGTAGATGAAGTGGTGAGTATTCTGAAGGGCATAGTTTAGAAGATTCAATAGGTTTAAGACGTTTAAAAGGTTTAAGGTTCAGATGGTTTGGTAAGTTTAGATGATAATGGTCTTAACCCCCTACTAGCTACTAACTACTAACTACTATTTTCAGGCAGCGGTTCATTCATATATATGCTCTATACTATTATAAACGGGATCCCGTTTGATAAAAGTAAATTCCACGCTATGGTCGATCTTCTACACAGCAATACTTTAAGATCAGCTTTACTACGTATTTTTCTTATACTTTTTACAGGAACAGTTAATGCTCAATCTCCCGTTCAATTATTCAATAACGAAAACAGTTTGCCGGCTGCTTTAAAAAATTATGTTGATCAGGGATCTGTGTATGAACTCAATCAGGCAGCCATTGATCAATTGTTTGTGGAAAAGCCGAAGTCGTTAACTGTGCAGTTTCATTTTGAAAATAAAGATTGGGTTATAGACCTGGAAGCAAATGATGTTTTTTCAAAAGGATTTTTTGTAAAAAATGCCGCCGGTAAAAATATCGACTATGATAAAAACGAAGCGCTTCACTATAAAGGAAAAATAAAAGGAAACAGCAAAGCTTTTGTTGCCATCAGTATTTTACGAAAAGAAATTATTGGTGTACTGGCTGATGAAAATGGGAATATCAATATTGGTGAACTCAGCGGCGGGCATTCATCAAACAAACAGCATATCATTTTCCGCGAACACGATCTGAAAACAATTCAGCCTTTCGAATGCGGTGCATTACCGGACAACAATCCCCTTCCGCAATTGAATGCAATAGCGTCAACCAGTGCGGCTGTCAATACAGAATCCGTGGACATGTATTTTGAAGCCGATTATAAATGTTATCAGAACAATGGATCAAATATTAGCAATACGGTCAACTGGGCCACTGCTTTGTTCAATGTGGTAACTACGCTTTATGATAATGACAGTGTGTTTGTAAGAATGAGTGGCATCAAGGTCTGGAATGTTGCTGATCCGTATGTTGCACTCACTACTACTGCTGATATATTATATGCATTTTCTTCAAACATGAATACAGCCGGTATTCCCGGCGATCTTGCGCATCTGATGTCGCAAAGAAGTCTGGGCGGCGGCATTGCCTGGATCAATACTTTATGTAGCTCCGCATACAATCGTTGTGCAGTGAGTGGCAATCTCAGTAATGCTTTCAGTCAGTTACCGACTTATTCCTGGAGTACGATGGTGATCACGCACGAGACCGGTCATAACATTGGATCAAACCATACGCAATGGTGTGGATGGCCGGGTGGCGCTATTGATAACTGTTATTCAACAGAAGGTGGCTGTGCCCAGGGACCTGCGCCCGTAAACGGCGGCACGATCATGAGCTATTGTCATCTTACTTCTTATGGCATTAATTTAATGAATGGCTTCGGGCCATTGCCGGGTGCTGTGATCAGAAACGCAGTAAGAACCAGTACCTGTATTTATCCCCGCATTTCTTTCAGCACAGGTTTTCAAACGGTTACCGAAGAAGATGCAGATTCAGCAAATGGTTGTCTCCCTTATAAACTGGTTACAACAAAACTGGCATTAAACTACACGCCGTTGCAGCCTGCCATCATCTCACTGTTACCAACAGCCGTTGCATCACCGGGATTAATTATAGGAACAGATAAAGACGTTTCTATTTCGCCTATGAATTTTACTTTAAGTGATACAACGCCCCAGGTCATTCAATTGAAAATTTACAACGATGCCATTATAGAAAATAAGGAAACCCTTAAACTTGATTACAGCATTGCGGCAAACGGCACCAATGCAATCAAGAACGGAACTTATCAACTGGATATCTTAAGTCTCGATCACCGTCCGGATTCTTCCGTAAATCAGCTATTATATTTTGAACCATTCGACAGTATTGCATCGGGCTTAGGAACCTGGACACAAACAGTTGTATATGGAAATGCTTCTCCCAACAGATGGATGATTGGCAACAGCGGTGATGCACAATTTTCAGGAAAGGCTGCATATATTTCTTCCAATGGAAGCACAGCAACTTATGCGGGAGCCAGCGTTACTGATTCTGCTGTTGTGAGATTTGAATCTCCGCTGATCAATGCCAATGGCTTCAGCAACATGCACCTTACTTATTTGTATAAATGCAATGGTGAAGGTGGCGGTGTACAAGGTTCGGGAGGCGGAACTCCACTGGATTATACAAAAGTTTATTATTCTGTCAATAGTGGCACAACATGGTCTGTTTTACGCGAAAGTATTTACAGCAGAAGTGCTAAATTAACCGAAGACATTATCTTGCCAGCCGCAGCCAATAACAGTTCAACATTAAAGATTGCTTTTGAATGGTATAATAATAGTTCGGTGGTCAACAATCCGCCAATGATCATTGATAGCCTGTTGATCAAAGGCACTTCAAACTGTCCTGTTCAATCAGCCGCGAATGTTGCCAATGTTGATGAAGAATATCTTGGCCCCAATCAAACTGTTTATTATTATAATCCTGTTACAAAAAATATCATGGCAGTCATCGTCAATAAAAGCAGTCATGATTTTGGTTGCACCAAGCTGGAGATCATACGCACAGGAATCAGTGCTGCAGCGGCCTGGGGCATTTATCCTTCCCAGAAAATTGCTGATAAGGCTTATAAAATTACCACAGCAAATACCGATACCATTTCTCCTTATGATATCAGTTTATATTATACCGCTGATGAAATAAATGGTTGGGTAAATGCAACTGGTAATAGTTCAAATGATATTGCTGTTGTAAAAACTGCCGGTGATATTACACAGGTTCCTCCAATCAGTGCACCGCAATTCAGCAATTATAATACAACCGCCAATTTCGGCGGAACAGATAAAGTAGTAACAGCAACTTTTACGGGCACTGGTACATTCAGTATTGCAAGGCCAGGCATTACCATTATCTGTCCGGGCAACACGCAACAATTATCTGCAAACGAAAATGGATTATCGTATCAATGGCAGCTGAATACAGGCGCCGGCTACATCAATATTTCTGATAACAGTTTTTACAGCGGAGCAACGGCTGCGAATATTTCCATCATCAATGCACCCACTTCCTGGTATGGTTATAAATACCGTTGCATCATCAATGATGCGCAGGGCCAGTATTACAGCATCGAATATGTTTTGAAATTTGCAGTCAACTGGACAGGCACTTCAGGAACTGCCTGGGAAGATGCAGCCAACTGGAGTTGTGGAAAATTGCCGGATGCCAATACAGATGTATTCATCAACAATGGCGCAGCTTCTTATCCCCTTGTAAATTTAAGTGCTGCCGTCAGAAGTCTGAAAATACAAAACGGTGCTGCTGTTACAATCAAGAATGGAACTGTGCTCCAAATAATACAATAGAATCGATTTGGTGATTTGGTGATTTCCAAAATTTATCTGCTCTTTTAAAAAAGTCGTTAGTTTTTTATTCCTGAATTAATACGGCTTAGAAATTCTTAGTCCTTCTTCTTGTATTGTGGGAAGGCTCATTGCATTCAGAATTTTATCATGTCTGTAATAACAGCATCGTTCACAGCCCTGTGCTGTATGATTGAAACGCAGTCTGGATGAGCCTTCCCACAGAATATGAAAAGATGGAAAAACTATTAAGCCAAAAACAATTTGGTGATTTGATAATTTCTGCGAAATAAAAATTCCATAAAAATAAATTAATGTGGCTGCGAATTGAAAAATCACCAAATCACCAAATCCTTCGAAGTTACCCGATCAAAATGCGCATCATAATCTTTATGCGTTGTATGCATGATGCGATCCCAGAAAGTGAAATATAAACCGTAGTTGCCTTTAAAATATTGATGGTGCATATTATGGTTGACAGAAGTATTGAACCATTTACCGAGCCAGTGTTTATTGCTTCCCGCAGGAAATAATTCGTAGCCTAGGTGTCCGTAAACGTTATAGATGGTCATGAAGATCAGGAACGCGAAAAGATGAATGATATGAACAGGAATGGTGAATGCGAATACGATGATGATTCCTGCTTCCACGATGGCTTCTGTTGGTTGAAAAGCAAAGGAAGCCCAGGGCGAGGGATTGGTGCTTTTATGATGGACCACGTGAAAGAACCTGAACAGTTTTGTATGATGCATCAGCCGGTGCATCCAGTAAAAATAAGTATCGTGGATGATCAGCATCAATGGAAAGGCGAGCCAGAAATACCAGGTGCTGTGCTGATGAATATCGCGGTAGATAGTGGTGTAAGGCTTTACCAGCGGGCTGTTCAGCAGCAACGGTACTGCAGCAAAGAAAATAAAAGTCAGCATTGAGTAGAGGATCTCTCTTCTGTAATCACTGCCTTTTGGAAAACGTTCCTGTATCCGCGTAAACCATTTGCTGTTCTTCAGGATGACATAGAAAATTAAAAAAGCAATTCCTGCCAACACAAAGTATCTTATCAAACTAAAGATAAAAACATAAACAGATTGCGCAAATGGATTGGTTGGTAAGAACATGTTTTCGATTTGGAAATTTGGAGATTTGGAGATGATTCAACACAAGTAGTATTCAAAAAATGAAATACTTCTTAACCCGAAAAAATTTCCAAATTTCCAAATTATTTAAAATATATCTCGGTCGCTCCATAACCAAAAGACGGATGATACTGGTTGACAAAAGATTTTACTTCTCTTTTCAAACGCAACAGTTCATGAATTTCATCCCTGAGTTTTCCACTACCGATCCCATGCACCACGATCAATGTTGATTGTTTATTGACAACAGCGAGATCATAATATTTTTCAAAGGTCTTTAACTGCAGGCTGAGTTTTTCAAAATTAGACAGGCTTCCCGGATCATCCGTGAGTTTTTCAATATGAATGTCCACCACTGTCCTCGCGGGTTCCAGCATCTGGCCTATTTGTGAGAGATCGTATAATTTAAAATTTTTATTGGCGCTATTGAGCACTACTTTTTCTGCTTCCACTTTATCCGGATATTTTTCCATGAGCTGGTAAGAAAAGGATGCTTCATTATTCAGTTTTATTTCTTCTATTTTTTTAAAGATCTGTTTGGCCTTTAATTTCAACGAAGTTTCAAAATAAGCTGCTTTCCTTTTGTTTTCTTTTGCAAGTGTAAATTCAAAATCAAAACGCGGTGCATCATTCATGTCTTCAAAGGCAACATCATGTAAATAAAAATCACTGAGCGGGAGGATTGTATTCTTCAGTTCAAAATCGTTTTGTCCGCCAAATAACAATGCGTACGAAAAATTTAATTCATCATTGGTTTGATTCACCAGATATAACTTAAATTTCTCCACTACATCATCATCAAAAATGTCTTTATCAAATATGGGGAAAAAATTCAGCCAGATACCTTCATCCACTTTGTATTTTGAACTTCCTTTTTCCTGTTTGATATTATCGATATAGATCTTTTTCTTGGGCTGCTCTGTTTTCTTTTGAGAGAATTGTTTGAAGTAAGGAAAATCCACCTGGTCCATATAAGCGGGAAATTTAACGCCCCGAACATCGATCATCAGCATTTTTTCATTGAGTATTTCCACAACAGTTGCTTCTTCTTCAGTAAGCAATACAATAATCTTATCCCCGACTTCATATTTCATGTTGCAAAGATACGACAGAAGAGAAGTTGACAGATGACAGATGTAGTTGACAGCAAAATACAAAGCAGAAAAATTATCCTTACTGTTTCTTATACCGATGCAATATCCAATCGCCGTTCTATCTTTCTCAGCATTTATCTTTATTCGGTATATGATTGATACCATAACAAACTTCCCTCTCCTTTTGGAGAGGCCTGCCCGAATGATCCGTTCAGGCGGGGATTGAGGGTGAGGTTTCAAATCACCAAATTACCAAATCTACTAATGATCCTTTGCAATTCTCTTCGGGGATAGTTTACTGTTTTTATAACTGTAAAAGAAATAGATCACCAGTCCGATAATGAGCCAGCCTAAGAACCGGAGCCATACCAGGTAAGTTTCCTGTGCCATCAGGTAAAAACAACTGATCAGTCCCATTACAGGAATGGTGGAGAAATTTCTGAGGAATGTGTACACCGTTACAATGAGAGTCACTACCCAGAATAATAACATGGGCAGACCGTCCAGTGTAAAAATATTTTTAAAATGTTCAGGTGCATATATAGTGATGATCGTAACGGCTGCGATCAGCAATACCGGTATCAGATATTTACCATTCAGGTAAGGCACTTTAAATTTACTTTCCGCTTTTTCTTTTCTTCCTCTTAAAACCAATACGCCGCCACAAACCAATACAAACGCGAAGAGCGTTCCGATACTGGTTAGTGCCAGTACAAAATCAAGATTTAAAAACAGCGCCGGTATTGCTACCACAAATCCTGTGAGTATTGTGGAGAAAGAAGGTGTTTTGAATTTTGGATGTATCCGTGAAAATATTTTCGGCAATAAACCATCGCGGCTCATACTCATCCAGATACGTGGTTGTCCCAACTGAAATACCAGCAACACACTTGCAGTAGCAATGATGGCACTGACTGCAACGATGCCGCCGATCCAATACAAACCACGCTGATCAAATACCAACGCCAGCGGATCTCCAACATTAAGAGAAGTGTATTTGACCATGCCCGTTAGTACGAGTGCAAGTAATACATACAGCACCGTACAGATGATGAGTGAATAAATCATTCCCCGCGGGAGATCGCGTTGCGGGTCTTTACATTCTTCTGCTGTTGTCGATATCGCATCAAACCCAATATAAGCAAAGAATACCGCCGATACGCCTTTTAATACACCACTCATGCCGTTGGGTGTAAACGGACTCCAGTTATCGGGATGTGCATAGTAAGCACCCATTACAATAATCAGGAAGATCACAGCCAGTTTTATGATCACCATGATATTGGTCATGGCCCTGCTTTCCCTGATCCCTACAAAAACGACTGCAGTGATCAGTGCTACGATCAGCAATGCCGGCAGATCCATGATGAGATGAAGTCCGCCCAATGTTGGTGCATGCATCCATGCATCATATTTACTTAATAATACAGGATCTGTAATGGATTGTAATGTATCGCCTTTCGCCAGCGTTGCCATCACTTCATTGTAACCGCTGTGGGCAGTCATATAATCCATGGTAAGCCAATTGGAAATGTGCATGTGTGCCTTGTCCATCAGGTTGGTAAAATAATCGCTCCAGCTAATGGCTACTGCAATGTTGCCGATCGCATATTCCATTAAAAGATCCCATCCAATGATCCACGCGAAAATTTCCCCAAACGCTACATAGGAATAAGTATAAGCGCTGCCACTAACGGGAACGGTGCTGGCAAATTCTGCATAACAGAGCGCCGCGAAACCACAGGCTATTGCCGTAAAAATGTATAAGTAAATAACGCCGGGACCGCCGTCGAAGCAGGCTTTGCCGATACTGCTGAAAATACCCGCCCCAATTACTGCAGCAATTCCAAAAAAAGTAAGGTCGCGTACACCCAGTATTTTTTTTAAAGAGGCATGTTCAGCATCTCCATAACCGGAAGCCGCATCTTTTAAAATAGTGTCAATATTTTTTTTACGGAAAAGGGAAGTAGACATGTGCAGTTGGTTTTATACGGTAAAATAGGAAAGTTAATTGATAATGGATAATTGATAGTTGATAATTTTTTCAATTCGCTATCTCACCGCGAGACACTAAGTCGCAGAGGTTAAGAATAATAGACATTAATTTATTACCAGAAATGATTTTTGTAAAAACAGACTTTCCTCTCCTTTAGGAGAGGGATTGAGGGTGAGGCCTTACACCGAACGCGTAATCAGAAACTCCGCCAGTTCTCGCAATGGCTTTTTCCGCGAAGTAAGTACGGCGGTATCTTCAAGATGCTGCAATGCTGTTGCCAGGTATTTTTCTTTTAACGATGCAGCCCAACTGTCTACTTTACAATCTCTGAATATCTGCAACACCTTATCAACCTTGTCAACATTATCAACTTTAGTTGTCATCAATTTTTTCAACTCGTTCAATTGCACAGCCGGCGCAGTTTCCATGGCATGGATCAGCAGAAATGTTTTTTTATTGGAAAGGATATCACCGCCTGTCTGTTTACCAAAAATTCCGGGATCACCAAAGGCATCTAAATAATCATCCTGCACCTGGAAAGCAATACCCAGGCTTTTTCCAAATTCATATAAATGCTGTTGATTGCCCTCGCCTGCTCCGCCGAGTAAGGCACCCAATTGCAGACTCGCCGCAAGTAATACAGATGTCTTCAACGTGATCATCTGTAAATATTCATCCATCGTGACTGTTTCTCTTTTTTCAAAATCCATATCGATCTGCTGGCCTTCACAAACTTCTTTAGAAGTTTTATTAAAAAGCTGAATGATCTTCTGCACATAATCAAGTTTGATCCGCGTAAGATATTCATAAGCCTGTGCAAACATTACATCGCCCGCAAGCAATGCGGTGGCCTCTCCATATTTTACATGCACAGTTTCCACAGCACGCCTTAATGGGGCTTTGTCCATGATATCATCATGGATCAAACTGAAATTATGAAAAAGTTCTATCGCGGTAGCAACATTGTAAGCGTCTTCATTGATTTCATCAAATAATTCATTACCCATCAATACAGCCACCGGCCTCACTCTCTTGCCACCAATACCTAAAATATATTGCGCAGCATCATACAGTGATTTTGTATGCTCCGGAAAATGACGGACATTGAAACGTTGCTCAAAAATGACGGACAGTTCTGTGAAAGAATGCATTTATTTTTTTTTATTACACGAATTGATACGAATTAGGCTTTACGTTTTACGAACTACGTATTACGTAAAACGTACTACTTACCCTTCTTTTTCTTCTTATGTTTTTCTTTGCCTTCATTTTTCGGCTTCCGCTCGTCAACCGTTTTCAATTTCGATTTTTCATCCATCACCCATTCATAATCCATTTGCCGTTTGCTTAAATTGGCGCTGATCACTTTAATCGTAACCAGATCGCCCATCCTGAATTTTTTTCCGGTACGAAGCCCTACCAATGCATAATCCGTTTCATCCAGGCGGAAATCATCGAAGGTCAAAAGATCTCTTGCGCTTACCAGTCCTTCACATTTATGTTCAACAGTCTCTACCCAGAAACCAAATGTAGATACACCACTGATAATGCCATCGAATTCTTCGCCTAGATAATCCTGCATGTATTCCACCTGCTTGTATTTATTGCCGGCGCGTTCGCTGTCCATAGCACCGCGTTCACGTTCACTGCAGTGCTTGCATTTTTCTTCCATCTTCTTATCGATCTGTGGATCCTTATCCAGGCATTCCTGCAGAATACGATGCACCATTACATCCGGGTAACGCCGTATCGGTGAGGTAAAATGCGTATAATGTTCAAAGCCCAGACCGTAATGGCCGATATTTTCAGCAGTATAAATTGCTTTGGCCATCGTGCGGATACCGAGTTGTTCCAACACATGTTGCTCCGGTTTGCCCTGCACTTCTTTCAATAATTTATTAAATGAACTGGCGACGGCTTCTTCATCATGAATATCGAATTTATAGCCGAACTTTTTTGCAAATGCCGCAAAGGGTTTCAGTTTTTCATCATCAGGCGTAGCATGGATGCGGTAAGGAAAAGGAATTGGTTTTTTATTGATTTTTATTTTACTTACATATTCTGCCACGGTTTGATTGGCCAGCAACATAAACTCTTCAATGAGCTGATGTGCTTCTTTACTTTCTTTAATTACAATACCGATCGGTTTTCCTTTTTCATCCAGTTTAAAACGTACTTCCTGCGAAGAAAAATTAATGGCGCCTGCTGCAAACCTCTTCCGGCGCAGCTTCTGGGCCAGGTCATTCAGTATCCAGATTTCTTTTTCGTGAATGCCTTCGCGTTTTTCAATGGTCTCCTGCACATCTTCATAAGTAAACCGGTGATCAGAATGAATCACCGTTCTGCCGATCCAGTAGTGTTTCACTTCCGCTTTTTCATTGATCTGGAAAATACAGGAGAAAGTACATTTGTCTTCATGCGGCCGTAGCGAACAGAGTTCATTGGAAATTCTTTCAGGCAACATGGGATTAACGCGATCCGGAAGATACACACTCGTAGCGCGTTCATAAGCACTCTCATCTAATTTGGTTCCCGGTAAAACAAAATGGCTCACATCTGCAATATGAACGCCGATCTCCCACAGCCCGTTGCGCAGCATTCTGAAACTGATCGCATCATCAAAATCCTTTGCATCAACCGGGTCAATGGTCACCGTTAGTATGTCCCGTACATCTTTGCGTTTTGCAATTTCATCTTCGCCAATAATATCCGTCAACCGCAAAGCTTCTTCCATTACGTCATTGCTGAATTCAAGCGGAAAATTATTTTCGATGAGGATGCCCTTCATTGCCATATCATTTACATCCTCGGCCTTCAGCACCTGCATTATTTCACCCTCCGGTTTTTTATCGTCCTTCTGCCATTGCAGGAATTTTACAATTACGCGGTCGCCATCCTTAGCACCATTTAATCTTTTGGGATGTACAAAAAAGTCCGGTATTGTTTTCTTGCTGTCGATCGCCACAAAAGCAAAATTGCTGCTCACTTCCACCGTGCCCACAAATTCCGTCTGTTTGCGTTCCAGTACTTCAGTGATCTTTCCTTCATAACGCCGGCCCATGCTGCCTGCTTTGGTGATCTGTACGCGGACAATATTCCCGCTGAAAGCACCATTAAAATCGTGCGGCCTTACCACAATATCTTTTTCCATACCGTCCACAATTACAAAGCCCATTCCGCTGCGGGCTATATCCAGCGTACCTTTCATGGTCTCAGAACTGTGTTGTTGCTGATGTCCTTTATCCCTGTTTTTAGATTTTCCCATTTATATTATTTATTTTTTGAACCCGGCCGTAGCGCACTGATTGGCTTCAGTGGCGTCGCACACTTGTACATCATTACGCTGTGCATCATTAAAAATACAAGGATCTGCGACTTCCAGTTCCTGCTTTAAAATTAATTGTAAATTTTAAAATTACCGGTTCAACAAATATACAACTTAAACTATCTTCATCTTCAGAACGCAGATTCTTATGACGGGATAGATTTACGCAGATTCTTAAAAAAATCATACCTAAATTTGGCTGACAAAAAATAGGATCATTCCGAATATTCACTTTGCGAAAAAATCATACTTTATCGGAAAAATCCCATGATCAGCGTTCCTTATTTCTAACACTAAAACAATTCTATGCATAATTACGACACCGTTTCTGAAGCCTTAAAAGACCTGAAAGCAAGAGGCTTTACCAAAGATTTCAATATCGCTTATGACAAACTCATTTGCGGAGATGAAAGCATTGCGTTGCATCCGGATGATTTTGAGATCGTGGAAGTATACCGTTTTGAAGGCGATACCAATCCTTCCGATGAAGACGTGGTATATGCAGTTGAATCCAAAGACGGAAAAACAAAAGGTGTGATCAGCAGTGCTTACGGAACTTATGCGGAAGAAATTTCTACGGAGTTGCTGAAGAAATTAACGATTGTACATGAACAATAGTTTTATGCCTGATTGCTTTATGTTATACTTGTTATAGGCAGTTCAAATTAGAACGCAGATTTTCAGGATAAGAGGGATTGTCATGATCTTGTATGCTTTTTAATTCAAATCATAATTCATCTATTCGCAGAGAATTGATAATAATATGATCTGTTCTGATAAGTAACAAGTTCAAATCCGGCTGATCTTAAAAATCGTGATGATCAGCGTTTCGTATTTTTATGGCACGATACATTTAGCTTCTCATCAACAATTCAACAATATAACAATACAGCCATTTAATAAAGTAACAATTAAATAATATCTATGTCCTCCCGCCGTCAATTCATACAAACCACAGCCATGGCCGGTATCGGGCTGTCAATGGCCAACAGCATTAAAGCATTTGCACCTGCGGTTAAAACAAAAGTCCGTATCGGCATCATCGGTTCCGGTTTCAGAAGCCAGGAACATATCGGCAATCTTTGTCAGCGTGCTGATGTTGAGATCATCGCACTTGCTGATCCGCAGGAACGCAGCATTAAAGAAGCCATTGCTGAAATAAAAAAATACAATCGTCCTGAACCGGCTGTTTATAAAAACGGCGATCATGATTATAAAAATTTACTGAAACGGGATGATATTGATGCAGTGATCATCTGCAGTCCATGGGAATGGCATGTGCAACAGGCCATTGATGCCATGAATGCAGGAAAAATTCCGGGCGTGGAAGTTTGCGGTGCAATGAAACTGCAGGATTGCTGGGATGTGGTACATACTTCTGAAAAAACAAATATCCCATTGATGATGATGGAAAATGTTTGTTACCGGAGAGATGTGATGGCCGTTCTGAATATGGTACGCAAAGGTATGTTTGGCGAACTCATCCACGGACAGGGCGGTTATGAACATGATCTGCGCGGTGTGCTGTTCAATGATGGTGTGACTGCTTACGACAGCGGTGTTGAGTTTGGACCGAAGGCTTACAGCGAAGCACAATGGCGTACGAATCATTATGTAAAACGCAATGGCGAATTATATCCCACACATGGACTCGGACCGGTTGCAGTAATGATGGATATCAACCGCGGCAACCGCATGACAAGACTTTCATCAATTGCTTCCAAAGCAAGGGGCCTTCATAAATATATTGTGGATCATCCCAAAGGCGGACCTGATCATCCGAATGCAAAAGTAAAATTCAAACAGGGTGATTTAGTTAATACTCAGATACAATGTGCCAATGGAGAAACGATCTTACTAACGCATGATACATCATTACAGCGTCCGTATAATTTAGGCTTCCGTATCCAGGGCACAGAAGGCCTGTGGCAGGATTTCGGCTCTGGTGGCCCAACACAGGGTTTTGTTTACTTTGAAAAACTGGCTGCTAAAAAACATAACTGGGACGGAAGTGAAAAATGGATAAAGGACAATGATCATCCTTTATGGAAAAAATATGGTAAGGATGCAGAAGGAGCCGGCCATGGTGGTATGGATTTTTTTGTAGATCATGCTTTTATTGAATGTGTAAAACGTGCTGTTGATTTTCCACTGGATGTATATGATCTTGCAAGCTGGTATTCGATCACACCGCTAAGTGAAAAAAGTATTACAGAAGGCGGCCAGGTGCAGGATATACCGGATTTTACAAAAGGAAAATGGAATGAAAGAAAACCGGTGTTTGCTTTCGGTGACGATTATTGAAACACGAATTTTGGGCACGAATTACACGAATTTTTTTGCTATGAATTCCATGCTCCGGGTGCAACACTCAACTCTTAACTCTTAATTCTTAATCCTTAATCCTTAATTCTTAATTTTAAATTCTCAACTCTTCTTCGAAGCCTCCTCCGTCTTCACCGAATCAGCAACCATTGCATTGATGATCTTTATTTCATCTGTTGTTAAGTAGCGCCAGGCGCCGGTCTTAAGATTGCCGAGATTGATATTCATAATACGAACACGTTTTAATTTAGTAACCGAATAACCTAAGTATTCGCACATTCGGCGGATCTGCCGGTTGAGCCCCTGCGTTAGTATGATGGTAAAAATGAATTTACTTTCCTGCTTTACAAAACATTTTTTGGTGACCGTATCAAGAATGGGAATGCCATTTTTCATTCGCTCTGTAAATTCTGCAGTTACAGGTTTATCAACGGTGACCACATATTCTTTTTCATGATTGTTGCCGGCGCGCAATATTTTGTTGACGATATTTCCATCATTGGTTAAAAAGATAAGTCCTTCACTTGGTTTATCCAAACGACCTATGGGAAATATTCTTTTAGGATGATTGATATAACTGATGATGTTATCTTTTTCTTTTGTATCAGTGGTGCAGGTTATTCCAACAGGTTTGTTGAACGCAAGATAAATTGTTGGTTCAGCAGCTTTCAAAGGCTTGCCATCAATGCAGACAATATCTCCTGCTTCAACGCGATTGCCGGTTTTAGCGATCTTTCCATTGATCGTCACCAGTTGTTGTTCGATCAGTTTATCAGCCTCTCTTCTTGAACAGGTACCGGTATCGCTGATGAATTTATTTAAGCTTGTTGATTCATTGTTTAACATGAGGACAGTTTTACGTTGTACGTTATAAGTTATAAGTTATAAGTTATAAGTTATAAGTTTTTTTGGCACGATACAATATTTAGGAATTGGTGCATTTACAAGTTTATTAAACAAATTATTTTATTTATTAAAAGATTTACCTGACCATGAACTCCGAACGTATAACGTAAAACGTATTACTTATAACTTTTCTTCAAAGTTTTCGGTTTTATCAAATTATAACTTACCGCGATCCTGAAATTACGTGTATTGGTGCTGCTGTAACTCTCCAGGTTAAAATTAGTACCGTAAGTATAATACCTGTTTTGTTGCTGACGGAATGGATCGATGACATTCAATGCAAGCGTTACACGTTTTTTAAATAGTTTTTGCTGTGCCCCGATATTCATGCTGAGCGTGCTTCTTACCCTTCCCTGCGGATTGGAAAAACGATTGAATGTAAAACTCGCATTGCTGTTGAGCAAGTCACTGAATTGATAACTTCCATTCAGTGTTGAATAAAATGATCCGCCATTGTGAAAATTATTAATCTGCTTATCATGTATGCTGTATACATTGTACGTATAACCCAGACTTAAATTCCCTTTCGTTTTTTTATTGATGGTATATCCGCCCCAGATGCTGCTCTCATATTCTTTGCGGCCACTGATATTTTCCCAGGTGATATTTGTCTTGCCATCAGGTTGCAACGTACGGATAGCACTGTAAATATGTTGCAGTGCATTGTATCCAACAGAACCATTGAGATACCATTTACGGTTCCATTTACCGAGAATGAAATCAAAATTATCCGCTGAATAGGCCGACAGGTAAGGATTTCCATAACGGATATTATACGGATCGGAATAATCAATGCTTGGATTTAATTCATTTAATCCCGGTCTTTGAATCGTCCGTTTATAACTTGCGGTAATATTAATTTCGTTTTCCCATTTTTTATAAAACGTAATAAAGGGCAACCAGGTCCAGTAATTATTTGCATAGTCGGTTGTACTGTTTGTTATGTCGAAATTGGTTTGAGTATGTTCTGTCTGCGTACCGATATTCAGATAAGTATTAAGCATAAAATCATAGCGCACTGCAAAACGTAACCCATATATCGTTTGATGAAACCAGAAATTTTTACTCAACAGATCATTTGGCAGCAATACATTTTCAGGTTTTTTTAAAAAAGAAGTGTTCACAATATTATGACTGTTGTACCGGATTAAAACGCCACCCATGTTCAGCAAAGTTTTATTATCGCGTAAAGGCTTATCGTAATTCAGCCGGCTGCTGAAAGTATTATTCTTTACATCAATCGATTGCTGTTGGGTGCTATCGGTTCCCGTTGGCGTCTGATCAGGATTCAGGTATTGCTGGTAATAATCCCGTTGGTTTTCATTTGAGTTTAAATTAAGGCTGTTGATCAGCTTCAGTATTTCTTTCGGATTTTTTCCTTTATAAGTATACGTGAGTGCGAAATTCGGATTGGTACTTTTTACATCGCTGTTCACAAAACGGTTACTCAGTTTATATACCTGGTTATATTGATCGATATTGGTATATTCATTCTGACTGCTGTTGAGTGCAGCATTAGCATTGTATAAAATATTCAGGTTAAGGCTGTGTTGTTTTGTAATGTCGTAATCCAACGCCAGCCTGAGATTGGGGCGATGATTGTTGTTATTGCTCAACCCCGTTGCATCAAAATAATTAGTGGAATCGGTATAAATATTCTGACGGATACTGTAACTGTTTCCTTCAAACTGGTTATAACCAATTCCTGTGTTGAGATTAACAGAGAACCCTTTTTTACGATATCCAAAACTTCCGTTGATACCTGCTTCCCCTCTTGAACCATAGCTTGCATTCAACCTCGCCGTAACACCTACTTTTCCTTTCTTTGTAACAATATTGATAACACCACCTCTTTCATTCGCGTATTGTGGTGGAGGTGTTGTTAGTACTTCTATTTTTTCAATCATACTGCCGGGCATACTTTCCAGCAGGTCCTGCAATTGTTTGCCGGTTAATTCAACAGGCTTATCATCAATTAATATTTTTGTTTCTTTTCCACGCATCAACACAGTGCCATCATTGTCTACATTTACCAACGGTGTTTGTTTTAATAATTCACTGGTACTGGCGCCGGCACTCAATGCAGATTCTCCCACATTAAAAACGATCTTGCCATCCTTACTTTCTATCAATGGTTTTTCTGCATACACGATCACTTCATCCATCTGCGTAGTTTTCTTATGCAGTTTAACATCATTCAGGTCGAAGTCGAAACGTTCCGCTCTTAAATAAATACTATCCAATGACAATGAATTATATCCAATAACGGAAACTTTAATTTTATAATATCCGAAGGGAAGATTTTCAAATGAGAAGGATCCATCTTTAGCGGTAAGGGCTGTAGTTGTAAATATTGAATCAGAAAACTTTACCAGGGAAATAGTTGCATTGTCAATGGCTTTACTGTTATCTGCATCTAGCAATGAACCGATGATGATACCCGGATTGACGGTCTTCTTTAAAGAATCCTGTGCAGTACTGCACAAAACACTCAATAAACCAATAAGGAAGAAGGAAAATTTCATTGGGTGCAAAAATAGGCTAAGAGGCTGAAAGAGTAAAGAAGGCAAAAGGAGATTTATATCGTTATAGTTAAGCGGTTAATTGGGTTGATAAGAGGGCAGTGCTGTTGCAATCACTATGAATTTAAATCCAATAACGCATTGGCTCACAAATTTTTTCCTCATTTCCTCCTTTAACCTCTTAGCTAAAAATCAATTAAATTTGCAGCATGTCAGTAGTTAAACAGATACAGCAATACGTAACAACAGGACTGGAAGCGCTTTTCAGCCAACCCTTTACCTCGTCTGATTTCCAGGTGAATAAAACGCTTGAAGATTTTAAAGGTGATTATACCGTGGTAATGTTCTCACTTATTAAAAAATTAAGATTATCACCTGAGGTTTTGGGGAACCAGTTAGGAGAATATCTAACCAAAACCTATCCGCATTTTTTTACAGATCACAATATTATCAAAGGCTTTTTAAATTTATCAATTGCAGACAATTACTGGAATGAATTATTACAACAGAATTACAAAGATGTCTGTTTTGGTAAAAAAGAAATGAATGGTAAAAAAGTAATGGTTGAATATTCTTCTCCGAATACGAACAAGCCATTGCACCTGGGGCATTTGAGAAATAATTTTCTCGGCTGGAGTGTTGCTGAAATTTTAAAAGCAAATGGATATGAGGTCATTAAAACCTGTATCGTGAATGACCGTGGTATTCATATCTGCAAGAGCATGATTGCCTGGGAATTATTTGCTGATGGAGCAACACCGCAATCAACCGGTATCAAAGGCGATCATTTTGTGGGAGATTATTATGTGAAGTTCAATGACGAATATAAAAAACAGGTAGAGGCATTGATCGCTTCAGGCCAGACAAAAGAAGTGGCTGAAAAAGAAGCGCCGATCATGAAAGCAGCCCAACAGATGTTATTCGATTGGGAAGCCGGAAAACCGGATGTGATCAAGCTTTGGAAAATAATGAACAGTTGGGTGTATGAAGGTTTCGATATCACTTATAAAAAGATCGGAAGTGATTTTGATAAGGCGTATTACGAAAGCAATACTTATTTATTGGGTAAAACCATCGTGCAGCAGGGGCTTGAAAAAAATGTATTTGTAAAAAAAGATGACAACAGTGTATGGATCGATCTTACCAATGACGGGCTTGATGAAAAGATCGTGCAGCGTAGAGATGGCACTGCCGTTTATATGACCCAGGATATAGGTCTTGCGCAACAGAAATACGATGAATATAAAATAGATCAAAGCATTTATGTGATCGGCAACGAACAGAATTATCACATGAAAGTGTTGCAGCTCATCTGTAAAAAAATGGGGATGCCTTTTGCGGATGGCATCTATCATTTAAGTTACGGCATGGTGGAATTGACCTCCGGTAAAATGAAAAGTCGCGAAGGCACTGTGGTTGATGCCGATGACCTGGTAGATGAAATGATCGATACTTCCAGAAAACACACAGAAGAACTGGGTAAGGTAAAAGATTTCACAGCGGACGAATTGAAAGACCTGTATAATACGATCGGCCTTGGTGCGATGAAATTTTATTTATTGCGTGTTGATCCGAAAAAAACGATGGTATTCAATCCGGCAGAGAGTATCGATTTTCATGGATTCACAGGACCATTCGTGCAATATACTTATGCAAGGATTAAAAGTATATTAAGGAAAGAGGACAGTTCACAGTTGACAGCTGACGGTCTTGCTCACCTTCAGGGGATGGGGGCTACAATTGGCTTGTTGCCACTTGAAAAAAATGTGATCGTTCATCTTGAGCAATATCCTGCAGCATTGGAGCAGGCAGCTGCTGAACACAATCCTTCTGTTATTGCCGGTTATGTTTTCAATCTTGCCAAAACATTCAATTCATTTTATACAGAACACAGCATTGCCAATGCAGAGAGCACAGAAAAAAAACAATTGCGTTTACAATTGGCCATCATGACAGGCAATGTAATTCAATCGGGAATGGAGTTACTGGGCATACACGTTCCGGAGAGGATGTAGGGTAGTAAATTGCTGCATTGTTTTATTGTTGTATTGTTGATCAGCTCTTTAATTCTTTATACTTCATAAAACAATTTAGCAATAAAAAATATAACAATCACCCGGTACCTTAATGACTTTGCGGTAAAATCAGAAAAGTCTGAACTATTCTACTATAACAAAATTGACAGAATTTAATTTATAGACATTCGCATTCGGGTCTGTAATTTCTATATTATCAAATATTACTATCGCCCCAGGACCAATATGTTTCCAGTATTGCAGAAAAAGATCATCAAATATTCCGGACCTTAATGATGTTGCAATTAAATCAGAAGTATGAATACTTCCAAAATATACTTGCGCCTTTCGTAATCTATATGGCTTATTGAGGGAAACTGATGTAGCCATTTTTGCAATATCAAAAGGAATTTGTCCCGAAGGATATCCTGCAATAGACAAAACCGGCTTAATCTTTAATTGGGCAATTTTTTTTTCGTCTGCAGTTAAAGGCCTCACTATAACCTTGTATGTCTTATAGTTTTTTAAAACCAATCCTGTGTCAGCTTTTTTAAAAACGCTTACTGTAACATTTCCTGGTTTTAAGTCGCTCAGATAAAGCAATCCATTTACAATACCTTTATCAAAGTTGTCAAGATATCCCTGAGAACTTTTAAAAATCAGGTTTTGTATTGAATCTCCCGAAGATGAAATACCAAGTATATTGAAGTCTTTAGCATACAAAAGCTTTTTGGCTCCGTCGATATTAATAGTACTATCTAGCTTATGCTGCTGGCATACGCAGGTCAGAGAAGATGTCATAAAAAAGAGTCCTGAAAGAAATTGTGTCATGTTATAGTATTTCGATTACTATTACTGCTAACGTCATCCTTAATTGATTCATTTTTATTGTTGCATTGTTATATTACTGGATTGTTACATTGTTGTGTGGCAGAGGAAGGTGAACTTCACAACAATAAAGTAATAAAACAGTGTAGCCATTAATTATTACCTGCGTTTCTTTGCGGTAACTTATTTAATTTTCCAGAATGTTACAATTAAACCGCCGGCAACGATCAGCAACCCTCCAATTATTACAGGTAAGGACGGAACAGTTTTAAAGGCAATAAAACTTCCTACCTGCCAGACTACAAACAGGGTTGCGATATACAATCCTACAATTTCGCCAAATTCAACAGGTGCTAAATTAAGTGCCGTGCCATAACCCAATAACAACAAGCCGCCACATACCAGCAATGCCAGCCTGGCAATACCTGTATGATTATAAATTGAATTCCGGATGATCGCATCCCCCGTCACTTCTAAAATTGTTGCTACCAGAATAAATATTACCGGGTGAGTGTTTTGTAAAGTTTTCATATTGAATTTTCGGGCTGTTTCCCAGCTTGATCGTAACAAATTTAAAGATAATTTTTAGAAAGTGTTTTATTGTTGCATTGTTAAACTGCTGTATTATTCTATTGATGCGAGTAACAAAACTATCGGAAAAATTATTTTGTAGTTTTAGCCCCTATCTTCTTACCCAGCTTTTCAAATTCGATATCATTGGGTTCCCATAATTCAATTTTGTTATCTTCAATGTCCATGATATGAACAAACTTACCGTATTCAACTGTTTGAATGGTATCTGTAATTGTTACACCCGTTTTTTTTAACTGGCTGACAAGTTCCTCCATATTTTCTACCCTGTAGTTGATCATAAAGTCTTTGGCAGAAGGCTCAAAATATTTTGTTTTCTCATTAAACGGACTCCATTGGGTAAATCCTTTTTGAGAACTGTCAGCTCCCTGTCTCCATTCAAAAACAGCACCATACGAATTAGTATTCAGCCCAAGATTGGTGACATACCATTCTCTCATTTTTTTCGGGTCTTTACACTTGAAAAAAATACCGCCAATGCCGGTGACCTTTTTATTTGATTGCAGACTTTTAGTTTTTGTGATGATTGAGTTAAAAGCGAAGCCCAGTGCGAAGGTCATAGCAAATGCAGAAGTGATCAATATTATTTTTTTCATTGCCGGAGGGATTTTTTTGATGAGGATTATTATTTATAACAGATCAGACATCATGTTGAATACAATACTTTTTAGAACATTCATTTCAGCATAGATTTTTTGGCGTTTTTTCTTCTTTACTCATCTTCTAAATGATATTCTTTTTTGATCAATACTATCAGACGCTTCGCAGTTTCCTTAAGGTTGTCGTAAAGCAGCATTTGCTGGCGGATACTGACTTTTTGCCCCATCATAAAATTCAACTGTTCATTCAATTCTGTGGTATTTATTTTTATCATGGCTGTGTCGGGAATATTCTTGACAACAGCCTCAGTTTGATTGGCAATATATAACGGCAGCAGATCATTTGCGCTTACAAGTTTGCCCGCATAAGTATTGGACATCGTTCCGGAAGCATTATACGTTTCCTTGTACAGGTCAATATATGTCCAAAGCATATCATAAGCAGCGATTGAATCTGCAACATTCTTTTTTTGAACGAGCCGCATATCACCTGCATTTTTCAGCTGGCTGATGGTAATGGTATTACGGTCGATGCGTTGATCCCAGGTTGTTCTGCGGAGCGTTTTAAAAAGCCTTCCGGAAATTGCCGTGGCATTTTTATTTTCATTAAAAAAAACAAACACCGAATCAATCGCTTTTATTTTTCCTTCTTTCCTGGGAAGCCCATAATTAATAGTAGCAGTATCCACCGACAGATCTCTTAATAAAGATTCCATAAATTGCTTTCCCCGATGCTCTTCAACAATATTTTCCCGGATGTTCTCAGCAACGAAACCAAGAAACACAGCAAGAAACAGCATTAAAAATTCAAGCATATATTCTCCCCATTTCTTTTTATGGGTTACATGGTGTGGATGTTTATGTACTTCCATATTGTCAGTTTCGAGATTAGGAATTAGGGTATCTGTCCCGTCGCTTGGGATAACTTCCAGGGGAAGATTTTCCGGTTCAGGAGTTACCGGATTGTCTAATGGAACATCTTCTGAATTGTCTGGCATTTACAAATGTTATCAGGTCAAATTATCAGGGTTCAATCGAACAACACTATTGAACGGGTATTTCATCAACTTTTTTTATACTCAATCTTTGGGTTCCCACAATTGAATTTTGTTTCCTTCTGCGTCAAGGATATGCACAAATTTTCCGTATTCAGAATCCTCAATTTCGTCTACAAGTGTTACGCCTTCATTTTTAAGTTGCTCAACAAGTGCATCCAAATTTTCAACTCTGTAGTTGATCATAAAATCTTTTGTTGAAGGCTCAAAGTATTTTGTTGTTTCAGCAAATGGATTCCATTGCGTAAGCCCTTTGTTTGTCGTATCGTCACCTTGCCGCCACTCAAAGGTTGTCCCGTAATCTGTTGTTTCAAAACCCAGATGCTTTTTGTACCATTCATTCATTTTTTTGGGGTCTTTACTTTTGAAAAAAATGCCACCGATGCCTGTTACCTTTTTCATTTTTGTTGATTTTTATTTATTGTAATGAATTGCAAAATAAAATTATTAAGCGGGGTTTTGTTGTCCTGCTCACGCCTTCCGAAGATACGCACTTTAAAGTCCGCAGTCAGGTTCGCGGGTGATGTTGTATTGTAAATTTTCATGCCTCTGTTTTGGCCGTTTTCCTTTTTAAAATAAAGGAGCTTATCAGTGTAACAATCAAACCGACTGGTAAAATTTCAATGTATGCCGTCATCGCGTTGAAGAATGGATTTTTCATCATCCTGCAGAATTCTGCCATTTCTTTCGTCTTCTTATCTATTTCTATCTGGCCTGCCCCGCTTGTTTTCAATTGGTCAAGCATATGTGCTGAATATTTTTCTGCAAAATCGGGTATGAAAAAAAAGTAATCGACAAGCCAGGCGGCAACATAAATAGTGGAGGCGATCAACACAATCACAATTCCAATTTTAAATGCTTTACCAAAACTGATGACCCCGTTTTTGTATTTATCCCTGTAATTGCGGATACCTACATATACCAGTGAAAATGCAATGAGCATGGAGCCATACCCGATCAGCAGGCCCTTTTCAAAATCAATGGCGCCTTCATGATTTGCGCATGCGTTGGCAGTGTACAGCATTGGAATTGAAACCACAATGCCCGCAATAAGTCCGTAGATGAGAAAGTTCTTTTTCATGTTATTATTTTTTTACTGCTGCAAATATGGTTACTGCCCAGGTTTTTCTACTCATACTTTCGGCCATTTTTCTTTTATGAAGCATAGTTTCATACCAAAGCGTGGGTTTTTAAGGGATGAGATTTAACCTTCTTGCTTTTTCAACTGCCTGTATACGTCTTTTCACATCCAGCTTTCCGAAAAGATTTTGATTATGTGTTTTAACGGTGCTTAATGAAACGAAAATTGTTGCAGCTATTTCTTCGTTGCTGTGTCCCTGCGCCATTAAGTTAAGAATCTCTAACTCGCGTTTGCTGAGTTCCAGTTGGGTGATAAGAGAAGTATTGGGAATAAAAATGTCATTCCGCGTTATATATACTTCTTTTTCCACCACTACCGTTTCAATTTTTGGTTTTGAAAGTTTTAGTGCTAGCCATATTCCCAGTGCTGTAAAAATGACAGCAATGAATCCAACATATATTTCGAAAGAGTGGTCAAAAATAATAAAGCGAAGCTCCAGCCATTTGAGAAGGAACATCAGAAAAGCCAGGCTGATGCTGTATATTATGGTTGCCTTATGTTTACTGAAAAAAAAATTGTTACCGGCCATGGCACAATTATACAAAATCTGCAGTGATTTTAATGTCCGCACGCTTTGTTAACTGCATACCGTTGTATACTTACTTCTTTTGACCCAGTGAAAACCAATTGCCTGAATCGTCCATGAACAATGCTTCATAGCCATAAAATTCTTTTGTTGGTGGTTTTTTAAAGATCACTCCTTTTGACTTCAATTCTTCGTAAGTAGCATTCAGGTCATTACATTCAAATACCCCGGAACCAAAGGTTCCTTTTTTTACCAGCTCCTTCATTTGTTTTGCTGCGCCATCTTTAAACATCATGCCGTCTTCTATTGGCATAAGTGTTATCTCCAGATCCGGTTGCTCTGGTGGACAAACAGTCAGCCAACGCATTCCCGGTCCCATCGGCGCATCCGTATGAACTTTAAAGCCGAGTTTATTGACGTAAAATTCATAAGCACTTTCCTGGTTAAGAACAAATATGCTGACATGATTTAATTTTGTGATCATTTTAAAATGCTTTTGGTGAATCAGCAAGATCAAAAATTATTTCTTATCACACTTCTTGAGAATTGCTATTTTGTAACCAGCCTTTATTTTCAGCAAAACAATTTGGAATAAATTGAAGTGGAACTGTTTCAATTTGTTTTTGACGTTCTTTAAATTGCTGTTGATATAAAAAAGGAGAGATTTTTTTATATTGCCTGAAGAGAGCAGTAAAGGAACTCGCGCTTTCAAAGCCAACACTACAGCAGGTTTCGGTAACAGAAATTCCTTTTTGTAATAACAATTCAGCCTTTTCTATTCTTACTTTTGTCAGATATTGATGAGGGGTCCTGCCATAAATTGTTTTGAATAACCGGATAAAATGAAATTTAGAAAAATAGGCTTCATCGGC
The DNA here is from genome assembly GCA_040003235.1 of Ferruginibacter sp. Classification (GTDB taxonomy): domain Bacteria; phylum Bacteroidota; class Bacteroidia; order Chitinophagales; family Chitinophagaceae; genus Ferruginibacter. The sequence goes on from JBDUCW010000010.1 coordinate 35,495, forward strand.
GATATTGCTAAGGTCGATATTTTCACTGAAGTGAGTATCTATAAAAAGTTTAGACTGAACAATGCGTTTATAAAGATATATTTTCGGATAATTTTCTTTCATATTATATGCATCGCTGAAGTTCTTGCCTGGAAAATAATTTTACTATAATTCATAAGCGCTTATTTTTTCTTCATTTGATTTGCCAGTGCTCTGCAGGCATTTAACTTTTTTAAAAAATTTTTGTTGCCGGCAGAAGAAGCGATTGGCTGGCTGGAAAAATATGCAATTACCAGATCGACTGAACGGTTAATGTAAATTACCTGTCCGTGAATGCCGATCGCTGCAAACTCGCCTTTGTTTTCATCAAGTATCCACCAGAAATTTTTATAAGCAACCCAGGGCATACCGCCTTTTACATAAACATCGTTTTTTGTATAACGTTCTTTATCTGCTGCTGTAAGTTTCAGCATTTCATCAGTCCATTTCACAGGAATGATCTGCTTGCCATCGATATTGCCATGATTAAGAATCAATGTCCCAAATAAAGCAGCATCATGCAATGTAGTATTCATCGCACTTGTAGCAATACCCATATAAGCCCGGTCTACGGCCATGAGCGCGTCATGCTCCGCTCCGATCTTTGCCCATATATTTTCCCTGATAAAATCAGTAAGCGATTGTCCGCTCATTCTTGTAATAAGCCACCCTATTACATCAGCATTGGATCCGTTATATTCAAAAACTTCTCCCGGTTTTAATTGCTCGTTTGGCTTGACGGACTTAGCTAAAAAATCATATACGCCATAAACTTCTGTATTCTTTGGGTCAGCATCTCTTGCACCCTTTACATAATAACCATCTCTGACGCTTCCATAATATTTCCAAAAAAAAGAACTGGTATCAGTATAGTTTTCTTTAAAGCCAAGTGCAGTGGACATATTTAAAAGGTCTTGAATGGTCGCCCTTTCATAAGGAGTACCTTTTAATTCAGGAATATATAATGCAGGAGAAGCGGAAAGATCAATTTTCTTTTGTTGCAGCAATATTCCGAAGGCAGAACTGGTAAGTGATTTTGTCATAGAGAACCACATATGCTGATAATCTTTGCCCAGGCCGTTCCAGTATTGTTCGTACAGGATGTGATTGTTTTGTAAAACGATCGCACCGTCAGCATAATTTTCTTTGAATATATTTTCAAAGCTTTTTGAATTGCCTGCTGAATCTTTTATAGAAATGTTGGCAATTGCAGATATGGCGTCCGTCTTATAGCTGTGCATATTTCCTGAACGCGGGAGAACGATTACATGTAATGGTGCGCCCGGATTACGGAAACTCCACTGACTGTAAGGATAATCACGATAATTTTGTATACTGACCTGGCTTTCCCTGGAAGGCGGAAATCCATTCATTACTTTTATAGAATCCTTTACCTGCTGCGCAATTAAAACAGTTGAAACGATAATGCCAACTGATAAGAGCATAATTATTTTCATAATGCATTTTTTATAAAAGCTATGATGACTACCAATGTTGTTGTTATGCCCGTTTTCACAGAGTCAGCAAAAACATTTTTCAGCAGAAATCTAACTCTTGTTACTTCCTTAAAATTTTATCCATCGCCTTTCCCTTTGCCAATTCATCCACCAGCTTATCCATATAACGGATCTGCTGCATGAGTTTATCTTCGATCTCTTCTATCCGGTATCCACAAATTACACCGGTGATCTTTGAAGCGTTGGGATTAAGTTGCGCTTCGGCGAAAAATGTTTTGAGATCAATCCTCTTATCGATCTGTTGTTGTAAGCTTTGTTGAGTATAACCTGTCAGCCAGCAAATAACAGCATCTACTTCTTCTTTTGTACGGCCCTTGTTTTCTGCTTTTACAATATAATGCGGATAGACACTGGCAAATGACATTTTAAATACTCTTGTATTATCCATTGTAGTTATTGAAATTTTTTATGACCAATTTTTCCTATAGCAGTTAAACTAATAAATTCAAGTGTTGCAATTATTTTTCAAGAATGGTTTTCAACACTGATAAACTTGTATTCATATCTTTCGCAATTCCTTTTTCTACCAGGAGCAGCAGGAAGTTCAGGGGATATTTTATTTTACTTGTATTACTCATGGTTACTTTTGTCTGATCAGCAGATACATGTTCTGTAACCATACCCGTTTGGCCTGTTGCTGTAAAAGGTCTTACAAAACGAATTTCGGTTTCAATTTTTTTCCCTTCTTCAATAGACATAATTTCTTTTTCACCTTCCCCTACTTTTCTATTGCCGTTCCAGGCATAAATAAATCCAATCGTTCCATCCGTTCCTTTAAATTCATTTTTCTTGCTGGGATCGGCCACTGCCCGCTCGTTGAAGTTGTCCCAGTTTTTAAGTTGTTTGATGTAGTCAAAAACTTTTTGCAGAGGTGCATTGATAATCGTTTCACACTGTATATTATATTTTTTCTTTGTAAAAGCTGCAATGACTAAGATCAGGGCAATGATGCCTGCTATTACGAGTAAGATTGTGATCAATATATTCATTTCGTTGTTTTGTTGTTGGTCAGGATAAATGTAGGGAGAGTTATTGGGAAAAGCAAACGTCTTAAGAAAAGTTGTCCGTTGATAGTTGTTAAGCTTAATATACGTGCTGGATCCCGTTATTTAAAAGATATCCTGTGCTGTTAGATTAATAGTCTACCTTGTCTACATTCCTTTAAAGCTTCTAGTAACCATTCCAACTTTACCCACCTGGTTTTAATTCTTGCAGCGGCTTTCTTTGAGTATTCAATTAATATATGTTGCCATTAAAAGTAACATTGAATAAGTTATATCGTCCTGGTGGCTGATCTCATTAAAGACAGTACCGGAAATAATGGCTGTTTAATTCATTTAAAAAGAAATTTATGAAAAAAGTATTTTATCCAATTAGTTTTTTAGTGTTGCTGTTTACTGGATTTTCTGTTCATGCACAAGTGTATAAAACTCCGGCAGACACCGTTAAGCTAAATAAAGAATTTACAGACGTAAGTAATGATATTGCAAGTCTGAATGCTAAATTAACCATAGCACAGAATAACATGCCCGGATACCGCGCCAAAGCTGATGCAGCAGAATCAAATGCAAAAGACGCAGCCGTAAGCAGTAGTGATCAGGCCGACAAAGCAATTAACGGAACTGTAAGAGAGGCAAGGATCGCAAAACGTAAAGCTAAACGGGCATACAAGAAGGCAAAACATGCCAGATCAACAAACAGTGATGTAGGTGATCAAGACGATAAAATAGCATCTCTTACCGGACAGTTAGCTAAAAAGCAAGCGCGGCTTGAACAGTTAATTGCTATGCGGCTTGCCATTAATGCACAGTTTCCACAGCAATAAAAAGAATGCTCAATAATAGATTTGACAGTTGTTAGACGGACAGGTCGGTAAGATTTTGGGCAACGTGCATGTATGTCAGCATTGAGGGAATGGATCAGCTAATTTCAATTAGTTTCTCCATATCTTCTCCATAGTTTTCCCTTTGGCTAATTCATCCACAGTTTATCCAGATAACGGATCTTTCGCATGAGCTCGTCTTCGATCTCTTCTATACGGTAGCCACAAATCACACCGGTGATTTTTGAAACATTGGGATTAAGTTGCGGCGCTTCAGCAAAAAAAGTTTTGAAATCGGTCTTCCTGTCGAGCTGTTGTTGTAAACTTTGCTGATCATATCCTGTGAGCCAACAGATAACAGTATCTACTTCTTCTTTTGTACGACCTTTTTTTTCTGCTTTTAAAATGTAATGCGGATAGACACTTGCAAATGACATTTTAAATACTCTTGTATTATCCATTGCAGTTGTTGATTTTTTTAAATACATTTTTTCCTGGCGGAACGAAATGAAGTTCAGGTATTGTAATTATTTTTCAAGAATGGTTTTCAGCGTTGATAAACTTGTATCCATGTCTTTCGCAATTCCTTTTTCTACAAACAGCAGCAGAAAGTTCAGTGGATATTTTATTTTACCCGCATTGCTCATTGTTATTTTTGTCTGATCACCTGATAGCGGTTCTGTAACCATACTGGTTTGGCCTACTGCTGTAAAAGGCCTTACAAAACGGATTTCTGTTTCAATTTTTTTCCCTTCTGAAATAGACATGATTTCTTTTTCCCCTTCCCCTACTTTTTTATTTCCGTTCCATGCGTAAATAAATCCAACTGTTCCGTCTGTTCCTTTAAATTCGTTTTTCTTTCGGGGATCAGCTACTGCCCGCTCGTTGAAGTTATCCCAGGTTTTAAGCAGCCTGATATAATCAAAAACTTTTTGCAGGGATGCACTGATGATAATTTCGCGCTGGATATGATATCCCTTCTTTGTGAAAGCTGCTATGATCAGGATCAAAGCAATGATGCCGGTTATGATCAGTAAAATGGTGATCCAGATATTCATTTTATTTTTTTTAATTGAACTTTCAGATTGGCACTACCACCCTGGCTCATGCTGCTGATTAAAAAACGAAATTTTCTTATGCCTGCAAAGTCAATTAATTATCCGGCCAGCCCGAACCATTGACCAGTAATGATTGCAGGAGCCGGGTATGTGCAGGAGGGTATTTTTTTGATTTGATGATTTGATGATTTGTTGATGGAATACAGGTTAACCGCAAACACGCGGAGACGCGAAGTGTAAAATATTCTTAGCGCCTTTGTGTCTTAGCGGTAAAATCTTTGCGACTTTGCGGTAAGATATTTGCGGTGAAAATAATTCTGCCTATATCACATCTTCATACAACATACAATTATCACCAATTAAATCTGACAATCATGAAACATTTCGTCACGTTGCTACTGGCGGTTGTAACCGTTCAGACATCCTTGTGCCAGGTAGGAATTAACAATACCACACCTGACGCCAATGCTGCGCTTGATATCAAATCTGGAAACAAAGGCCTGCTCATTCCACGTACATCAACTACCGGCCGTATCGCCATTGCCACCACGGCGAAAGGTATGCTTGTGTACGACACTACTACCAGCAGTTTCTGGTATCATACAGGTGTTGCATGGACAGAACTTACAACAACAAATAATGTCTGGGGCATCAATGGAAATGGCGGCACTACTGTTGCTAATTTTATAGGTACAACGGATGCGCAGCCTGTACGTTTCAGATTTAATAACGCATCCGCGGGTATCATAGATTCTATCAGCTTCAATACCGCCCTGGGTATTGCTGCCTTACGAAATAATACGGTTGGCAATAACGATGTTGCAATAGGCTACGCTGCACTCTCCGGTAACAGCAGCGGTGTTCACAATACTGCCACCGGTTCGCAGGCGCTCCAGTCCAACTCCACAGGTACAAATAATACTGCTAATGGCTTCATCGCACTTAACAGCAATACGATAGGAACTAACAATACGGGCATGGGTACCAATGCGCTTCGTTCTAATCTAGACGGCAACAACAATACTGCCGTCGGTGTATCTGCCCTCTTTGCCAATACTACCGGCGATGATAACGCTGCCAATGGTGTTAATGCACTCAGATTTAATACTATGGGCATTAACAATACAGCATCCGGTTCCCAGGCACTTTACACTAATGCAACTGGCGGCAACAATACCGCAACCGGTTTTCAGGCGCTTTATTCCAATACCGGACACTACAATACTGCCTCCGGTTCCCAGGCCCTTTACTCCAATACACTGGGCTTCTATAATACCGCAGCTGGTGTGGATGCGCTTTACTTCAATACCAATGGGGCCAATAATACCGCGACAGGTTACCAGGCACTTTTTACTAATTCAACGGGCGACGATAATACCGCGAATGGTTACCAGGCACTTTTCAATAATACTGCTTCCGAAAATATTGCTATCGGCAATGGGTCACTCTATAACACTACTTCCGGCTTCGGCAATGTTGGATGTGGTTATCAGGCACTCAGGAATAATATTAACGGCAATAATAACATAGCCATAGGGAATGGTGCTGACGTATTAGGTGGGGGATTGATCAATGCAATTGCCATTGGTTACAACGCTAATGTAAATGCAACTAACAAAATACGCCTGGGCAATACCGCTACCTCTGTTATTGAAGGCCAGGTGGCTTATACCTACCCTTCTGATGGCCGTTTTAAAACAGGCGTAACAGAAGCGGGTGTACCGGGATTGAATTTCATTCTTGGTCTTCGTCCTGTAGCTTATCATTTTGACTACCCTGCCTTCTCAAAATTTATCGGTGAAAAGACAATGGATGAAGCACAACTTGTTGCCCGCAGTGGGCAAATGGAATTAGGCTTTATAGCACAGGATGTAGAAAAACTGACAAAAGAAAAGGGAGTTATTTTCAATGCTGTTCATGTGCCCGACAATGCGCAGGACAATTACTCACTCTCTTATATGCACTTTGTAATGCCATTGGTAAAAGCGGTGCAGGAGCAGCAGAAAATGATCGAAGAACAGAAGGAACAGATGCAGCTGATGCAAAAGGAAATAGATGCACTGAAGAAGCCATAATGCTCAATGCTGTTTCAAAAATTTATTATAAACAACAAACCTATTACACATGAAAAAATTATTCTTATTGCTCACCGTCATCACAGCAGCAATATCCCTTCAAGCCCAGGTAGGAATTAATAATGCCACGCCTGACGCCAACGCGGCACTCGATATCAAATCGGGAAACAAAGGCCTGCTCATTCCGCGTACATCCACTACGGGCCGTCTTGCCATAGCCACTACCGCAAAAGGTATGCTGCTGTACGACACTACAACAAGCAGTTTCTGGTATCATAACGGTACTGCATGGACAGAACTTACAACAACTAACAATGCCTGGGGCATCAATGGTAATAGCGGCACCACTCCTGCAAATTTTTTGGGTACTACGGATGCCCAGCCTGTACGTTTCAGATTTAATAACGCATCTGCGGGTATTATTGATTCTATCGCCTACAATACTGCCCTGGGTGTTGCCGCCGCACGAAATAATTTTTTCGGCACTAACGATGTCGCAATAGGCTACCATGCACTCTCCGGCAATATCACCGGTATAAACAACACTGCCACCGGCTCGCAGGCACTCCAGTCCAACTCCACAGGTACAAACAATACCGCCACAGGTTTTAATGCGCTCTTCAGCAATACAATTGCGAGCGGAAATGCTGCATTTGGCTGCAACGCCTTACAAAACAATACCACAGGCATCAGAAATTCAGGTGTTGGCATGAATGCACTCGTTACCAACACTACCGGTATTGACAATACATCAATGGGATATAATTCGATGGCCTCTAATATTACGGGTCAATCAAATACTGCTGTGGGCTTTAATGCCCTGGCAGCAAATACAACAACAGGCAATACAGCCGTAGGAGCTTCAGCACTTTCAGCCAATACCACAGGCTTTAACAATGCAGCAATCGGGGTATCAGCTCTGGAAATTAATACCACAGGAGATCACAATACCAGTACGGGCTCATATTCGCTGGCTCAAAACACCACAGGGTCTAATAACACAGCGATAGGCTCAGGCGCGCTTCTTACCAACTCAACAGCATCTCATAACTCAGCGTTTGGCGCCAATTCGCTGCTGAATAATTCAACTGGAGCCGACAACACCGCTTGTGGTTCTGGCTCTCTTGCAGAGAATGTTACAGGCTTACGCAATTCGGCGCTGGGAAGGGGTACGTTGCAAACTAACAACGCTAACGATAATACTGCAGTAGGCTATAATGCACTTAACGATAACAGTTCTGGTATTTTCAACACGGCTTCAGGCTCGTTTGCGCTGCAGGCCAGCAATACCGGCAATTCTAATACAGGGGTGGGCTACTCATCGCTGACCACCAATACCAGTGGTAGTAACAATTCAGGGATGGGTACTAATACCCTCCATAGTAACCTTGATGGCATCAGCAATACAGCGGTTGGAGTATCCGCACTGTACGCCAATACATCGGGGAATACCAATACTGCTTCCGGTATCAATGCGCTCCGTTTTAGCACGACAGGCTCGGATAATGCTGCATTTGGTGATGGTGCTCTTGCCACTAATATATCCGGCAATAACAATACTGCTGTCGGAGCCAGTGCAGATGTATCTACCGGTACGCTGACAAATGCCACCGCTGTTGGCTTTAATGCTACAGCAAATGCATCTAACAAAATACGTCTGGGAAATACAAGTGTCACAGTCATTGAGGGACAAGTAGCGTATACATTTCCATCGGATGGCCGTTTTAAAACTGGGGTAACAGATGCTGGTGTACCGGGATTGAATTTCATTCTTGGTCTGCACCCTGTAGCGTATCATTTTGATTATCCTGCTTTTTCAAAATTTATAGGCGAGAAAAAAATGGATGAAGCACAACTTATCGCCCGCAGTGAGCAAATGGAGATCGGCTTTATAGCACAGGATGTAGAAAAACTGACAAAAGAAAAGAGAGTGATCTTCAATGCTGTTCACGCGCCCGAAAATGCGCAGGACAATTACTCACTCTCTTATATGCATTTTGTAATGCCACTGGTAAAAGCGGTGCAGGAGCAACAGAAAATTATTGAACATCTTCAACAGGAAATAGATGCGCTAAAAGCCAACCATTGATTTGATGATGAAATTATACTGATGAAAAATGCTGATTTTAAAAGCTTATAAACTTGTATAATCAGATGGAATTTAAAAGAAAGGTATTCACGGGATGTCAGCTGATTGGGTAGGTTAAATGTAGAGTTTTTGGGAAAAGCAAGTTCTGAGGAAAGTTGATATTTGTTTGTGGTTAGTGGTTAAGAAGCTTTTTAATTCATAGTAGTTTTCTTGATTTTAAGATAGAACTCTCTCTTGGTCTCAATGACCATGTCTAAAGTGAAACTCTGAATGCAAAAGCAATTGCTATGTTTTCTACGTCATCTGCACCGTCGTCATATAGCATTGGCGTAAAAGAAATTTTAATGCAAGTATCCATCCTGCTTTTTGACCCTATTTTATTTTCACCGCCCTGACTATATGCAAATGACCAGCCGATAAAGAATAATACTAAAAAACATGTCTGTAATTTCATGTGTAGAACCTTAGTAAAATTAAAGTGACGCACAACCTTAAGTATTGCCGCAGTTTTGTAATTTATTGCTGTGCCTGCCTGGCTGCGACTTGATTAAAAGAATGAAATTTTCTTATGAGTACAAAGCCAATTAATATTGAGTCGAGCGATGACTGTATAATTGAGAGCGAAATAATATTGAGCATATAACTGGCCGCCCCAATCGCGTAAATACTTTTATTAGTCATACCTTTTCAATTAGCATCACTTTCTTTTTTTGAATTATATAAAGCATTTAGTTTAATTTTTAAATTAGACAAGTCAGAAATGGAATTTATTGCAAGCATATATAGTGGAAGTTTATCAGCAGTTTTGCTTTCATGTACTTCCTTAATAAAGCCAAACCTTTTCATTAATGATATACCCTCATTTGAATATCCTAAAGCCAGAATATAAGCTGGATAATCACTCGTTATTTCATCAGTCAGCTGATTGACTATTCCGTTGATTAAAGTAATCAAATTGAAAAGATTTCTCTCACCTTTTATCAAAGCAATCTCCGAAATGTACCATTTGTCCAAAGATTTGGGGTCTATTTGACAAGCTGCGATCTCTTTTTCTTTGATGTATCCGCATTTCATTTTCTCAAAAGTTTTGTCATCCATTGGCCAAATACTAGAACCACCAATTACATTACCATCCTTGAGAATTATTACTAGCCCTTGCGGATAACTTAGCCACCAATTTTTTAAAATTTCTGTGGGAACAGATGAGCTACCAAAACAATGATGGTAGATATTATCTAATTCGTCAAATTCAGCAGGAGATAGAACTCTTCTTACTTCTATTCCTTGTATAGCCTGAGGTATATGTGGCAAGTGTTTGGTTTTGAAGTGTAGAAATAATGAAAAGCATAAAACAATAAACGAAGCAATCGACACTCCTAAAACATATGGAGTAGACAATGAAATTATTTGTGCTATGGTTGCAATTAATCCAAGAATAAGTCCTAAAGAAGAGCTTTTCCGAAGGTCAATATACTTACTAATATTTTTCATTTTCAAGTCGTTTAAGTTACGCCCACCTCTTAGATTAACAGACTTCAGTAACCTATTTTAATACTTGTAGGCGATTCTGAATCGCATAAAAGATTATATAATTAAATGGAGTTTAAAAGAAAGGGTATTCGCAGGATGTCAGTTGGTTGGGTAGGTTAAATGTAGGAAGAGTTTTTGGGAAAAACAAGTTCTGAGGAAGTTGATAGTTGTTTGTGGTTGTTTGTGGCTAAGAAGCTTTTAATTCATAGAAGTTTTCCTGATTTGAAAATAGAACTCTCTCCTATATCAGATACTTTGTGTTAACACACAATATAACTGCCCCCAAATTGAGCCAATGCCTGGTTAGCAGCAATTTTGGATTTTGAAGATGAATGTTTGCTCCTGATTTATTTCAAATACTATTCTTTCTTTTCCCCTTTTAAAATCCATGAAACCCCAAATTTATCTGTGAATTGTCCATAGCTTCCAAATGGCATATTGCATAATTCGATGAAAGTTCTGTTGTCTTTATCTGCGCCTTCGGAAAGTTTTTCAAAAACTGTTTTCAACTCTTCATATGTTCCGCCGATAATAAATATGCTAAAAGTATTTCCCTGTTTTGGCTCAAGAGCAGGAGAAGCCATCCAGTCTGTTGCAGAAAAATTGATTCCGCCACTTTTCAATTGAGCATTAATAATCCTGTTGTGTTTTTCTAATGGGAACTGCTCTTTCATTGGAGTATCAGCAAGTTTTGTCAGGATTAATTCCCCGCCAAGACATTTTTGATAAAAGGTCATTGCCTCAGTGCAGTTTCCATCAAATAATAAAAATGGAGTACAGTGTAACATTTTTTTTGTTTTTAGTGATTAATAATTTTAAAATTATTATTGATGATATACAATTATTTTGCCAACGGAATAAGCTTTCATAAGATCATCGCCGCCGTGGCCGCTGTTAACGTCCAGCATTGCCACAGTTCGAATTTGTTGCTGTCTCTGCCTCGTGATACTGTTGATTAAAGGAACGGATTTTTTTTTAAACCAGAAAGCCAATAAATAAACGGTCAGGCTGATCTGTTTCGAAGTATTTCTAGATACTGAAGATTTGGCAGGAAATAATCCTGAAGATATAACTGTCCGGCTACGTTTTCCTGGCTCCGGTTCTGCCGGATACTAAACTGATATAAATGAATAAATAAGTTTGGAGTTTATTGTTATTTATTGCTGATACTATTCAGTAATTCTTTCACAGCTTCATCTTTTGGATTCAGGTTAAGTGCAACAGTTAACATTTTAATTGCCATTTCATTATTACCCATTTGCCTATAGGTGTTACCTAAATCCAAATACGCCCTGTAGGAATTGGGATAAAATTTAATTCGCAGCTCGCCATATGTAATAGCTTTTTTATAATTCTTTGAATTCATTTCTATATCCCATAAAAAATTATAAATCTGTTGAGGGATGGTAATAGGATAGCCATATTTCTTTGATAGCGCATCATAATATGAAAGAATTGAATTTTCATTTGCCTTCTCATCAAGTTTAAAGAAATAGTCAGCGAAAATATCTCTTAACCCAAAATAAGTGGCGGGAAAAACCATTGTCGAATGTGTTTCATTATCTATTTCCATGTACTTATACTCTAATCCCCGGGGATGCTTTTTTTCAAAATAGTCAGCCAAAGTAATATTGATAGGAAACCATACCTCTCTGGGCATTTTCACCCTGCACCAAAAGAGTTTTCCTTTATACGCTTGATGAGCAGTAAAATAATTCATGATTGATTTTCCAACAGCTCCATCATTCCACCAAAGACTACTTTCCAGTCCGATATATGCCTGGAAAAGATCTGGCTTTGCCGAAAGCGAGTACATCGCCAGCAACCCTCCTAATGAGTGACCAATAATTACTCTATAGGGCTGTGTTCTTAAATTATTATTTACATAGGGCACCAATTCCTTTTCAAGATAATCAAGGAATTTATCAGCACCACCTGCCCCTCTCATTTCTACCGGCGGATGCCAATTTTTATCGCCTGCTGGAGTAAAATCGCGTTCCCTGTTACTGGAGTTTATTCCAACTACAATACATGGAGGCATCCGTTCACTTTGATATAATGTTTTTACAGCTTCTGATGTAAAGGAAAAATTGTATTCTCCATCCAAAACATATACTACAGGATATTTTTCTGTCGATTTATTATAATCGTCAGGAAGATTAATAAGCACTTTATTTTGTTCGCCGAGAATTTTGGATGTTAAAGTAAAAGAGGTTGTACCCGAATCGCTATTTAATCCCTGACTTGCACAAAATTGCGTTGGAAGAATAATTACGAATAGAAACCCTGTCAAAAAAATTAAGCGCATAATATAAGGGATATTAATGAAATACGAATATATTCGTTTTGCTTTTTAAAAGTCTTACCATTCATCATACTTTGGAAAATAAAATTCACGATTACAGTTGCGAAATGCATTGCCGCAGTTTGGAAATAGATATTTTGTCAGCGTAGTGCAAGCTGACCTGTCCGAAGTATTCAGGATGACTGAAGATATAACTAGCATTCGAATTTAACCCATCTGAATTTTATTGGCTAATTATTTTTTTCGCAAACTTCAGCTCAGGATCGCTCCCATTATAGCGGTAAATTCCGGGGTGACCTTCTTCTAAAGCCGTTCTGAAAATTTGGAAGTCACTTTTTAATTCTGCTATTGAATAAGCCGATTTTGGAATAGTATCACTTTGTGCAAAAATTAATGATGGAAGAAATAGTAATAAAGTAACAGGGTTTATGACAAGCTGCTGAAGTAGAATAAGTAATCTTAGTTTCATAATTTTTGAGACTTACTTTTTATTTAATTTGTAAAAATTATGAGTAAGCTTGAACAAGCTATTGCATTTTGACTGCAACTTTCAAAATAATTATACTCGATGTTGAATTAGCGTATAAATTAATTTCGAATCGTGCGAAGTGGGCAGAAACTACCGCTAACTAGTAGAATAACGCACTTCCGGTAACCCAAAGCCGCAGAAGATTTTAAATCACTATAAGATTTTACATGCTTACAATCTGAATTCACCAGATGAATTTAAAAAAAAGGCATTCGCAGGATGTCAGCTGATTAAAGAATAAATATAGGGAGAGTTTTTGGGAAAAGTAAGTTAAGAGGAAAGTTGATAGTTGTTTGTGGTTAGTGGTTAAGAAGCTTTTAATTCAAAGTAGTTTTCTTTATTTGAAGTTAGGTCTCTCTATTCTTAGCATTGCCGCAGTTTTGGAATTTATTGCTGTGTACGATCCTAAATCAATTAATAATACCGCCTTTATTATTGACTAATTTTTCACGCCATTTTTGAAGTTCCTCTGGTGTTTGTCTCACCCAATCTGTTACTTCCCCAATGATTTTCAATGCTGCTTCGGAACGATATGAACGTGTTGGATTGCCAGGAAATTTTTTATCTGTAACGTTCGGGTCATTTTCAAAAATCCCTGTCGGTTCAACTATATAAACACGTTCACGTCCAGCAGCTTTGGCCAATGCTGCAGCAAGTCCTGCTCCATTAACCAGGGCGGTGAAATAAATGTGATTCATTTTGAGTTCAGCTTTGTAATTAGAACTGCCCCCTGCTGTCAGCAGATCGCCAATCTGCAGATCTGCTTTCGTCCCATGATAAAAGGGACCCTTGTCAGATGGTTTATCCCTAAACAAAGTTGATAATTCATAATTTTTTTTTGCGTTGTCAGGGTCATTTAAGTCCTTATAGCATTCAGCAATTTTTAAATAAAGAGAAGGGAGCGCACTCTTAACAGCATCGCTGTTTATTTTTTCTGCTAACTGCAAAGCGGTTTCGAGCCATTTTAATTTATCAGAAACATTTTTTTGATGCCGGGCTACATAATGAGTGGCAATAAATTTTTCAAAGTCGTTGGTCGATTCGTTCCAGGCCTGAAGAAACAGTTTACCTGCTTCTTCAGGTTTACCTTTTTCCTCCATGCTCATACCTTCAAGACAGCGTTTAACAACATTGTTGTTTGGGTTGAATTCCATTTTCTAAAATATTTTGGCTATCAATTTTTGCAATATCAATCCAGTTGTTTGTCCTTAGACCGTTGAAGTGCTCACAATGACTATTAACGTTCGGGATTGGCGAAGACTGAGTATTCGTTGCTGTGAATTTTTATTTCCCATTTGAATATTATTTGCGTTCAGCATTTACAGCATTGTATCATTCCAATCACGAATAACAAATGACTTCACAATACCTTCAAGTATAAATGGGTCTTCGGTCACAAATTGTTCTGCTACCGCCCGGGTTTTGAATATTGCCATATTACCCAGGTCGCCAAATGGTCCGATACCAATAACCTCTCCCCTGGCAACGTATTTATCTACAATTATTTTATGTCTTGGATAAACACTCAGAATAGTTTCCATTGTTGCTCCGGAAGGTTCGCCTATAACTACTGCTTTCATTTTTTAGATTTGCTGTTTAAAATATCCTGTAATTTTTGAAGTTTCTTTGTCCAGAACTTATCAAAATAGTTAATGAAGGCCTGTAATTCTTCAAAGCCGTCTTGTTTCAAAGTGCAGTAACGTTCTCTGCCAATGTCCCTGATAGAAATGAAACCGGCATTATACATTATTTTTAAATGCTTTGAAACAGCGGGACGGCTCATGTCAAAATTTTCAGCCAAAGCATTTATTGTCATGCTGTCTTTTGAAAGCAGTTGCATCATTTGCCTGCGGCTTGGGTCGGCAATTACCTGAAAAGCATCAAGCGTTTGATTACTCATTTTTTAGGCTCTTTTAAAAGTTCGCCCAATTTATTGCATAGAAACATCCAGCCACTATTGTGTGACGTCAGATCTTTAAACAATTCAAAGCCGCTGTGGACCAATAACAATTCAGTTCCGCCTTCAATCGGGGTCAGTCTCCAGCTTACTTTTGAAGTGTAAGGCGTTTTGGTTACTGCCCAGTCATTTTTCCAAACATAAGCCAGATCCGTGAATGGGCTTACTTCTAACACTTCGCAAACGACAAAGCTGTTGTTTGGATTTGTAAATCTAAAATGATGACCCACAACAGGCTTAAAATCGCTTGGCATCAGCCATTGCTCCATCAATTCGGGTTTGGTTAAATATTCCCAGACTTCCTGTGGATCCTGGGCAAAATAAAACGTGTGTTTAATTTCTTTTTTCATATTAAGTAACTTTTAAGTTACACAAATATATAGGTAACTTTTGAGTTACGCAAATATTTTGTAAAATATTTTTGACAATCAGAAATAACCCGCCAGCAACTGTCCGGATGAAGTTGGGCTGATGTTTATTGTGCCTTCGCTTTTTTACTATCCTGCTGTTTTTTGAATTTGTTTTCCAGCAATTTTTTTTTCTGAATATCTGTTGCAATCTTTTTTGCATCTAAACCAATTTCGCGTATCTGCCCGGTAGGACTGATCCAATAGCCACAAAAATATAAACCTTCACTACCAAAATATTTTTGTTTATCTACGCTTACCTGTAAATCCAGGAACCGGTTTTTATCAATACCCAATATTTCATCATAGTCACGATAATACCCGATTGCGGCAATAATTGCATCAAAAATTTCTTTTTTACCGTCTTTAAAATGAACGGTATCGTCTTTTATATAATCAATGTCAGCATAGATTTTTATATCGCCATTTTTAATGTGTTTAATTGTGCCGATGTCTAATAACGGAACCTTCCCTTCTTTGTTAATTTCTACCAAAGGGCCATAAGGTAATTTTTTTAGTCCCAGTTTAGTTATATCCCCAATCAACAATCTTATTAAGGGATAA
Organism: Ferruginibacter sp.; assembly: GCA_040003235.1. Lineage (GTDB taxonomy): Bacteria > Bacteroidota > Bacteroidia > Chitinophagales > Chitinophagaceae > Ferruginibacter. The sequence continues at coordinate 51,366 of JBDUCW010000010.1, forward strand.
CTAAGTTTATCTGCTATAGAAGGAGGTAAAAAACTCAATAACAGACTTAGCCTCAAAACAGAAATCCCGAAAATATCTCTTGGAATTACATTTACCGGAGAACGGACTGCCATTGAGGGTAAAGATTTTTGTTCGCATAAGTCAATTGCAATTTCGCAGGCGGAATTACCAAAACCAACTACCAACACTTTTTGTTTCTCAAAATCTTTGGCTGTTTTATAGTCACAGCTATGCATAATTTTTCCTGTAAATGTTTCCATCCCTTTGAAACTGACAGGTTTTGGCTTACCGTAAGCACCTGTTGCCATTATTAAATATTTCGATTTGAATGAACCATTGGTTGTTTCAATGATCCAATAATCTTCTACCTTTTTTACAGATATTGCCTTAGTGTTGAAAACCGGGTTGATATTAAATTCTTTTTGATAATCTTCCAGGTAATCTATTACCTGCAGACGACTTGCATAATTTGGTATTGATTTTTTGAATTGCCTGTATGGTAAATTTGAAAGCTTTTTATTTGTATGTAAATGCAGGCGGTGATAGTGATTACGCCACGGGAATGCAATCGAATTCTGCATTTCAATAATAATGTATTCAATATTCTGTTTTGCCAAACAAGCCGCACAAGCTAAGCCTGAAATACTTGCTCCGATTATAATGGTTGTGGTTTGCTTCACAAAGAGTATTATTTAATGAGAACTGACGCACAACGAGGAGGGCTTGCTGCAGAGCCGGTAATCATTGAACGTTAAGCTAGGAACCGCTGCTGTATAAAGATATAAAAGCATAAGTTAACATGCAAAAGTTCAGGGATATTTGGCCAGCGCGTAGTTTTAATTCATAGCAATTTTCTTGATTTGAAGAAACGCTTGTCTTAAGGTAAATTTATAATTAAAAGTTGATGATAAGAACTATTGCCTGGCAGAATTCCGCCACCGAATATGAAGCTGAGATATGTATTGCTGATGCACTTCCGTCAGTCCCCAATTGCACAAAACCTTTATTGCCTGCTGATCTTCTGGAGGAATTATAAAAGCTCTTTTAGTACTCAACAATATTTGCATCTGTCGAAATTATTTTCTTAAATGGATCATCTAAAAATTGTTGAGCCATTTCAAAAAATACTTTGCCACCCACACCATGTGAACGGTTCATAAATAAAAATGCCTGAGTATTGGGCAAATAATGTTTTATCAGTTTCATATACATCGGCCGGCAAGCGGGGTCAAATGCACCATTCCCGGTTAATACAGGTACAGTGGAATAAAACGGCGTTTTTGTATTGACATCAACAGGCGGTACTTTCCAACAATTGCAAACCTCTTTCCACACATCGTTGATATGATAACCTTCCATGTATGGATAAAGTTTGTTCACCTGTTTCATAACATTTTGGCGGTTATAATTGGCCTGGTCGGCACAGGAGACTGTCATACGCATACCATCTGGCGCAGTGTTAGCACGAAAAAACCTGTCCATTTTTGGCTTTAAATAAACCGGGTGGTTTCCTTTTATAATGTCGGTCATAATAAATGGCAATGTTTTTATGGACGCATAACTGCCCATATTATTTACGATAATATCAAGAAGTTCATTTTTGCCATATTCGATGTTCAACATTTTATTTGTGATACTGTCGTAATAAGGCAGGTAAAATTTTTTGTTGGAGATTGATGTAAAATAGTTGCTGAATTTCTCTTTAAGATTTTCGTAAGTTGGGTTATTAAGGGAGTCTTTTTCAACCCGATGGAATAAGACATCAAGGGCTTCATTGAAATTTACCGGTTCATCTTCATCAATCGGTACAAATGTTGGCAAAGCTGAATCCAACAGCAACGACCGGACTCTTGTTGGATTTTTTTGCAACACTGCCATCATCAAACCACCACTGTAGGAGCCCCCATATAAATTTACTGAATCAATTTTTAAAACACTGAGAAAGTCCGAAATATCCGAAACTGTTTCATCTGAATTATAACCGGTTATATCTACTCCTTTTTGGAGTAATCTTTTTTTGTATAAGTTAACGCCTATAAGCCACATACTATCTTTCGGTAGATTTTTTCTATACGCTTCTTTCATTACAGAATCTAACACAAACAATCTTAAATAGGGTATAGCAAACCTCGTCCCTCTCTGTTCAAAGGCAATGCAATCCCGGTCGTTTATAAAAGAACTTTTATCAATTCCATTTATCCAGCCAAGAGAACTGTTACCCGGCCCGCCACTTGTAAAAAGCACCGGGTCATTCTTTTTATTGGGATTTTTGCTTTTAAGAATTATGAATGGCAGTTTAATCATTCGGGCATTTGCTTTCTTTCTGTTTTCAGGTACTATCAAATAGCCGCATTGGGTTTTAAAACTGCTGTCTATTTTATTTTGAAAAAGGGAATCTGCTTTTAATTGTTGAGGTGCTGTTGCTAAATAACTGGAATCAATTTTAAAATTGCAGTTACAGTATTGAATTTTGGGCGTGTAAATTTTCTTTTGTGAAAATGAAATTTGTTCAAATCCTATAATTAGAAAGAAAATAATTGCGTATTTTTTCATCGATCTTTTTTTTCAAAATTACATCGGCTATATAAAGCAATCAAGGTAAATAACGGACAATTCCCAGCTCATTTCTATTGGGTAAAATTGGATATTTCTTTATAAAAATGGCTCATATCATAATAGCCAAACTGCTCCGGGACAAAGGTTTTTTTATCCACCATAAATTCTGTTAAGGCTGTTCTGGCTCTGACAATAGAAAAATATTTCTTAGGGCTTATACCCAATACAGCATTGAAGTATCTGTTAATTGTTTTGGAACTTACGAACATTTTTTCAGCCATTTGACTTGTATTCAGGATAAAGTTTTCAGCCTGGTAGTTTTCAATAACTTCCTTCACAAAATGAAGATAATAATCCTTGCCTTTTCCCCTTTTTAAATTTTTTAAAAAATGATCCTGCAACAGTTTTATACGCTCTTCAAAAGAATTCTTATTTTTTATTTTGTCGGTTAGTGATGACGGGATAATAGCACTTAAAGGAATTATCTTATCAATCAATTTGGCTTGATTAATTCCTAAAATTGCCTCTAATCCACCAGGGAAAAATTTGACAGTAAAAATATGGTCATTGCATGAAGCATAACGGGTAACGGTATCGTTCCTTAATAAAAGAATGTCATGCGATTTTTTTACCAGATGACGTTTATTATTATATTCAATATAGTAAGGGGTTCCGAAGTTGAACCAAAAAGTGGGTGTCCAGCTTTGGAACATTTTAACAGAAAAATGTTCAGTTGATATAAGCTGATTTGTTTTATCTAAGGATGATTCCGAAAAGAAATCAATATAGTTTGCAAGTTCACCGCAAGGCAGACTGAATTTGTAAATTTCCCGGATATTATCATAAATCTCAGTCATGAGTTTATTGGTCTTATCTTTCGACAAAAGATTTTAGGGTTTGTCAGACTTGCAGGCAACGTAAAGCATTACCCCAGTTTGGTTATTTGTTGTGTGTCTGCCGGGTGCTGTTGCTTATTAAAGAAACGAAATTTTATTATGACTACCAAAGTAAGCTTGTGCACTAAGAGCGTAGCAAAATGCGCAGGTGAATTATAAAACGGTCAAGCCGAAAACAAAAGAACAATAAAGAAATAATGTTGAGAATGTAGCTGTCCGCCCGAATTGCGGCAATGCTTTTGTTGGCGGTAGTTTCTTTCACTATCGTCAAGATTCAGTCAATTTTCTACTGACCTCGGTTCAATTGAAATTTTGAATTACCTGTTTGCCAAAACAGAAACTTATATTTCCTGATTATATCTTTTGGTGAGTTCCCTGCTCCGTTGTGACCATTAACCCAATCAACCATGAATAATATAGGTCGTTCGGAATTTTGGAAATTCTGCAATTTGGCAACATACCGTGCAACATTGTGAAGAGGTACAATATAATCTGTAGCACCATTTAATATCAGCATCGCCGGTGCTTTTTTATTTTCAATGATATGGTAGTAGGCACTGATGGATAACCTGGACTTGAATCCGTCTTCTGTATCTAACGGTCCAAATTCATTTTGACCTTTGCCAAATGACGGGCCTTTGTTAGTAACCAGATCAGGAATTCCTACTTCATACGATCCCACACTAAATAAGTCTGGACGTTGTAGCGTTGCCAATCCTACATTTAATGTACCGCAACTCCCGCCAATGATAGCTTGTTGCGAGGGTTGAGTATAATTGTTATGAACAAAATATTCTGCCACATCAACAATGTCATTGATGGAATTCATTTTGGTTGGGTAACATCCGCTCTTATACCACTCAGCTCCCAATTCACCTCCTCCTCTGATGTGTGCCACAGCCAATATTCCACCCTGGCTAAGCCAGATAAAATTATCAGGCCAGAATTCCGGGTTCCTTGAATCACCAAAGCAACCATAAGCATCTATCAATAAAGGCAAAGGTTTTTGACCAGGAATTGTACCTTTTGAATAAACCAACGAAACCGGTATTTTAACTCCGTCACGGGATGGGATATAAATCACTTTGGAAGTAAATGATTCAGTAAATGAATTCGGATTGCCTGCGCCGGGAAGCAAATTCACTTTGTTAGAAGGATATGATACAGTATAGTATTCGTAATTCCTCGTCCAGCCGCTGATCTCAAACAACAGATCATTGTCCCCAACAATTTTTAATCTATCAACGGCACCCTCAAATGGCATCGGTATTTCTATTGCATGGGGCTTTGAATATCCCATTGTTAATATTCCTAATTTCCCCGGTGAAGTGTACTTTAGGTATAGCGCATCTTTTGCGCTTACAATAGATTCAAGTACTTTTTTTTGTTCCCGTAAAAACAGCGTGGGGGTGTGCCCGGTTATCAAATTAACTTTTATGATCTGCCTGTTAGGTACATCATCTGAAACAGCATAAATAAAACCGTCTTTTGCTGTAAACGTACCATCATTGCATTTGTACCCGGCTAATTTTTTCCAGTTGGTTTTTGCTCCATTCAATTCAGCATAATGAACTGCAAAAGCATAATTCTCACCTTTGCCTGCCCTTACCCTGGCAATAATATAGGGCGAAAGCGGGAAGCTGTACACATAAGGAACTTCATAGTCCTGCAAATTAATGCCCTTGATCAACCCTTGTCCGAAAAGCAAAACATCTTCCCGGCCTCTTTTCCCATCCAGCAGGTGAAGTTTTAATTTTCCACGATAGTAATTCTCGTACTCACTATTTTCAACAGGAGCCTGCGAATAAATTAACCCCGCATCACCAGGCAGCCATGCCATTGAAACGCCGCTTGCATCATTGAACATTACGGGGCCAATGCTATCAATAAGGAATTCTTTTTTAGCAAGATCAAAAAAACGGATATGGGGATTGGCATCACCTGACTCTACCAGCATCAAAGCCAGCAACGGCCTTTTAAAGGCAAAACAATATTTCTTTACCTGGTACTTTTTATTGTTGATGATAACAGGGAAGTCCATCACTTTTTCTTCCTTGCCGTTGTAACCATCACGTCGTAGAAGTACCCGCTTTTCCGCCGATGGCTTATAATAGTATATGAGCGTGCCCTGAACACCTCTTACAAATATCTCCCCCGGATTGTACGAATCATCTATTTTTTTTAAAACATCTTGTATTAATTCAGTACCTGTAATGCTATCCAATATGTCTTCTGTAAACTTCCCCTGCGTTTTGGCAAAGGCAAGCATTTCTTTTTCATTTTCCGGCCGCGACATCCAGGAATAGTCATCACTTAATTTCTTTTGATAGATCAATGTATCAAAAGGTTCTTTTCTTGCAACAGGATATTTTAACTGCGCATGCAATGCTGAGTTGAAAGCTCCAAAAAAGAGGAAGAGAAATACTATACGATTAAAGTTCCTACTTAGCTTATTAAACAGGTGAAATGTGTTTGAATTCGTCATTTTGCATTGCTTTTGTTATCGAAGTTCAAGCTGTTTGTGAAATTACCGCCAACGTCGAGCATTGCCGCAGTTTGGGAATTTGTTGCTGTGTCCGCCTGGTGATGCTGCTTATTAAAGGAACGAATTTTTATTATGACTACAAAACTAAGCCTGCGCCTGGGAGCGTAGCCAAAATCGCAGGCGATTAGTTATACGGCCAAGCCGATGATGAAGATTGGTAGCGAGATAATGCTGAGAATATAACTGTCCGCCTCCCGATGCATCGGGACGGCAATGCTTTGTTGTGCGTTCGTGCTTTAAATTACTCTAAATGATATTCTTCTTTCAAAAAAGCAATTAAATTCTTTCCATAAGATAACTGGTCTTGCATAAGATGAATGTAAGCCTCCTGTGGTCCAGCCATTAGTGCAGCATTACCAAACAATAAATTTATTTTTTCTTTATCTGTATTTAGTAAAACTGGGTTTATATTTCTAAATTCAACATCACTATTATCATATCCAAATGAATATTTCATTACAGTAGTGTCTCTGTAAAAGAAAAGTCCGACAGCTTTTTTATAGTCTAAGAATGATTCTTTAAATAGAAAATATAAATCCGCCTGCTGACCAACAAGTGTCTTGTTTTCTAATTCATATTTAAAGATACTGTCAACAATATTTTGTTTGCGAATTAAACGAAGCGTTCCTGATGATTTTAATTGTTGTAGTGCTGCATCGTTTGTGTTAAAATACCAATCTTCGCTAAAGCCAACAATACTATGTCTTAAAAAATTTCTTTTATTTACCTCAATACTTAAGTCCGCATTTCTTAATTGTACCAAGCTATCCAGTTGCCCAACTACTTTTATATTGGCCTTAATAACGTTTTCTAATTGTATTGTATCGCTCGCTAAACACTTCACGAGGCTTTCTATGCTTTGTTTTTCAGTTTCTTTTTTTACAATATGTTCTCTATAGCTTTCTGCAAAGAAACCAAGAGTCACTGCAAGAAAAATCATTAAGAATTCCAAAAAATATTCTTTCCATTTCTTAGGTTTATGGTGCAAGTCTGGGTGGTGATGTACTTCCATATTTTCAATTTCAGGATTAGTGTTAATAGTCGCTGCGTCGGTAATAGGATTGTTCTGGTCTGAAAGGCTTTCCGATAGAGGAATTGGCGAGTTATCTAAAGGTTCTTCGTCTGTATTTTCTTCCATTTACTTTAAGTTATTTGATTGTTCGATTGCATGACGCACAACTCGTAGATTGACGCAGCTTTTATTAACCTTAAGTTACAGTATGCGTTTTTTAATCGCTTATAAACTTTTCTAACCGTTTACAAGGTTGTATAATCCAATGGAGTTTAAAAGAAAGGTATTCGCAGGATAGTTACTGGCCGGGCAGGATAAATGTAGGGAGAGTTTTTGGAAAAAGCAAATGGAAGCTGACAGAGGACAGTTGACGGTTGACAGTTATTGAGGAGGTATTTAATTCTTTGTATTTTTAAATAGGCCCCTCTCCTATACCACAGACTTTATGTTAGCCCAGAATATAACTGTCTGCCCGCATTGCATACAATGCTTTGTTAGCTGCTGCCCGATTTTTGTCGCGGCATTGGTGCCAGGTTCTTTGGTTTAAATATTATAATTGTCAATACACCCCAGACAGTTATTAATATGCCCATATAATTTACAATGTTTTTGTCCGCAAGGTCTGTCGTAAATGCAATGTCAACTGTTGAATGAAAAATGGCACAAATTAAAATGCCTGCTCTTGTTGAATTAAATAACCAGGTCAACAAAATACTGCCAGTCAATAAACTGAATACCCAACCCAAAATTCCTGCAATGTCCATTGTTGTGTAACCGGGTCGATAAAAAAATAAAGGCAAATGCCACAATGCCCAAAAGATTGTAAGAACAATACTTGCTGTCAAAGCATTCATTTTGTTTTGAAGTCGGGGCAAGGCAAATCCGCGCCAACCTACTTCTTCACCGAAACCAAAAAATATCAGGTTGTAAATAAAAAAAGTCAGCAGATTGAAGTCTGGAAATTCTTTGGTCGTTAATAATTCTGTCAGAATTATTGGTTGATCATTAACGAAGTGATTAATTACGGATGCGATTATTGCAAGAAGGAAGGGGCTGAATAATGCAATTACCAGGTAGATGAGCGGTTTTATCTGAAAACATTTTTTTAATAACGCTTTCAGTCCTTTATTTTTTAGAAAAATCCAGGTTGTCAGGAAGGAAGCAACCAAAGGTCCAAGTCCGCCGAGCCCGTGTTGAAAAGGTATAGCCGGTAAATGGGTAAAGCCAAAAATATGTCCATATAAGGGCAACCAGATTATCCACGAGATTAAGTATGCAAGTCCAAAATATGTTAGTAGTTGTTTCAGTTCTGAAATTTTTCCGGTTTATTATACGCTATCATTTTCACATTAAATCTGGCATAACTGAAATCGCCTTCTTTCAATCTCCAAAACACTTCAGCCTGCATGGGAATTATTACACCGTTTCTTTCTTCGTATTTAACTGGTTTTATAATCCATGTCTCTAAACGCTTTTCATCCATATATCGCTTTGTTTCCATTTGTATAATCTCTCCTGTGCCATTGAACTTTACAATATAAAACAGCGATAGGCCATTGTAATTAAAAGTTAGTTTTGCCGACGAATCATCAATAGCTTTCCATTGCATTTTTCCGGATGGCAAAAAATTGGTTGGAAACCAAACACTTTCCCCAAGCCAACGTAATAATTCACTTTCATTATATTGTTGTTTACCATGAACGTCCACAACATTAATAGTTGATAAAATTGTTGCGATCAGTCTTCCTTCATCAGACAAATACATATCCCTGGCTACAAACATTGAGGTTATTCCTTTCCAGATAAACCCTGGTTTTTCTGTAGTGAAATATTGCTCGCCTGTAATATTTACCCAGTCTTTTTTTAGATTGGTTTTAAATTGTCCATCATGCTTCAATCTGATATAACTGATGTATGGTTGCCCATCTTTTAAAACATGCTTAAAATACCGTTGCACAGGTTCTGGCAAACCTGCAAGTTGTTGATAACTGAATTTTTGGTTAGAAATATTTTTTGATTGGGTGAATAATTCCTTTACCTGTTTATTAAACCGGATAGATAAATTTAGTTTTCCTGCCAGGAATGTTATTGCAATAATTGCAATAAAAATTAAAACGTATATCATGAATCTTTCTTTTTCATTTTTTATACAAATTTCTTACCTGCAAAAACTCCTGCCCAAAAACCTATTTTGTATATTGCCTTATTCATGTACTTAACTTTTTTCAGACATGCCTCTACCGTCTTACAAACCAATCAACCGGTCTTCTTAATGAGACAGGTTCAGGATAATTCTTTAAATAACCCATCCTTAAAATAAATTGTATATTTTCCGTAATGCCGATTGATTGATTAATAGTTTGTTTGACAGATGCTTCTTCCAGTATCTGTGTCATAGGATGAATGGCAATTCCTTTCTCCCGTACTTTTAAAAATAACCGCTCCATCCGTTTACCTGTTTCTAATAATGTTGCAACTGAATTGTCTTTACTCGTGATCAATAACCAACCTGCTGATTGCGATACCTGCTTTATTACATTGCTGATATTTT
>JBDUCW010000071.1:0-22762 GCA_040003235.1 Ferruginibacter sp.
ATTCTTTTACAAAAGCCATCAGGTATTAAAAAAACGACTGCCTATTTTTTAACTGCTGCCGGCTTTACATTGCTCATGTTCACAACGCTGTTCAGGTATACTTCAATATTACTATACCCGCTTTCAGTGATCAGACCTGCATCAGCAGCACTATGTGGATTTAATTTATTTTTTATTTCATATTCGTCAGGCATACCATCGCCGTCGGAATCTTTATAGCTGGAGCCTTTATATTCCGGGTAACCGCCTACCTGTTTGATATCAGTAATGATACCGATCTTATAAGAGTCGAGTGCAAGACGACGCGGTTTGAATTGCGTTGTAGGCGCCACTACACCTGGGGGGACAATGATCTGCCCGGTTTTTACCTGTGTAATGATCCTGTTATCTACGGCATCTCTTTTTGGTAAAGTAGCTCCTGCATTTTCCAGAACAAATTCTTTTGCCTGCATGGTTGGAACGATCGTCATTTCCGGCATTGGCAAAGGCTGATTCCATTTCATCTTGTCTTTATATTTTCCTGCATCAGGTTCTTCTTCTATCTGCACACCGCCGTTCCAGTTATCTTTTGTAACAACAGCATTTCCTTCCACTACATTTCCATCTACATACGCACGGCCATAAACGTGATAAGGCAATTTGCTGCGTCCGCTTTCAGGTTTGAGAATGCGATGGGATATCGGGTGCGACTGATCCGGTGTAGCAGGTCCTGGTTTATAATAATTATTGATGATATTGTACATCGCTGTGTAATCGCCGCCATCAGTAGAACGATGCACCCAATTGAACACAACATTGTTTACAAAATTAAAAATACCATTCCATCCGATGGAAGGATTACGTCCTGCATTATCAGCCCATAGATTACGGATGAAGGCGCAGTTCTCTCCGCCAAGTGTACTGCCGAATGCATGATTCCAGGTATCGAGTGATTCTGAGAAAATAGAATTCTGAATGGTGATATTCACTGTGCCCAATTTAAGTTCACCATTTTTCATGGGTGTACTGTCATTGTACATGTGACGGTACATACTCATGTTCTCATCAAGGCCCCAGCTTGCAGACACATGATCGATCATAATATTACCAACAGGATTTCCGCCGATGGCATCATCTCTTCTTCCTACCCATGTTTCGCCCCGGCGGAAACGCATGTAACGGATGATAACATCATGAGTATTTACCCAGAAAGATTCACCGGCAACACAGATACCATCGCCCGGTGCAGTTTGTCCTTCAATCGTAATATAAGGTGCACGTACAATAATGGGTGTTGCAATGCGGATGATACCCGATACATTAAATACAACCGTTCTTGCACCGCCCTGTTCGCAGGCCCAGCGCAGACTTCCAACGCCGTCATCATTTATATTGGTAACAACAAATACTTTACCTCCGCGGCCACCGAAGCTGTATTTTCCACCACCTTCAGCACCCGGAAAAGCGGGTATTGATGACTGTGGGAGATCAACCGGTCTTGCTGCCCAGGGCACATAAGGACGTTGGTTTTCGGCAGCTTCCTTTTCAATAACCGGCAGCGCCAGCGCCCATGCAGAATCAGAATGTAATCTTGCAACATTTAAAAGTGAATCTGCCACTTTCTGAACTGCAGGCGTGATATCGGGATATTGTGCTTTGGCACTTAATAATATCGAGCAACATAAAATTGATCCAATTAATTTTTTCTTTAACCGTAGCATTTATTTGATTTTAGTATTTACTTAGACGACGATTGAAAAAAAAATCCAGCGCCTGTCATGAAAACAATGTTGTGAAATAAAAAATGTTTTCACTGGTAGGGATATAAAATACGGCACCAAAAAAAAATCTAAAAAAAGAGGCTGCTGTATGCAACAGCCTCTTTAAAAAATACTTATTTATTGCTGGGGATCAAATGTGCCGCCCCAGTTGATATTCTGTTTTAAGTTTGGATCATTGGTAATCGCTGCCAAAGGAATCGGAAAGAAATAATAAGTAGGCAGGAAGTTGATCGGTGTTGCATCCAGTTTGGTTGTTGAATTGGATGCATCATGATTGTTATTCCTGGTAGTAGTAAAATAATTTGCCATCATATTATCCAGGTTCTGAATATCCCTGTAATTCACATTCGTTGGATCTTTCAATGCAGCAGCGCTTGGAATGGTACCGCCTGTTCTTAATACGATCCTTATCCTGTTTCTTGTCCAGCCATTCAGGTCAGACATTCTTTTCCAGCGATACAGATCCCAGAAACGTTTTCCTTCAAAAGCGAATTCGATCTGTCTTTCTGCAAGAATGGTATTGAACATCTGATCCCTTGACAATCCTGCAGTAAGGCCATACAAACTTGAAGCGCCTGCATCAATGCCTGCTCTTTTTCTCACTGCAACAACTCCGGTATAACTTTCATCAGTGGTAGCCAGTTTGCTGATACCGGTTGCACTTTCAGCAAGATTGAGTAATACTTCTGCATACCGGATCTCCATCCAGTCGGTACCACTGTATTGAGGATCATTCAATGGCATCGTAATAGTGTCTACAGCTTTACGGCAATAGAAACCGGTATTGGAAGCAGCTGATTCAGTAGATGTTGTAGGTGATTCATAATAGGTCCATTGTTTACGGCTGCTATTACCATCTAACGGCCACGTACAGCCGTTGTAAGCAATGGTTGCGTCAAAGCGCGGATCCCTGTTCTTATAAAAAAGCGAATCATAATAAGGATAAGTTGCAGACGTTCCCGGAGCTTTACCGTCTTTCATCGGGTAAGCACGAACGAGCTCCCATGTTGGAAGGTTGGAACTGCTTCCATTAAGATAAGATGGCCTGCAGGATTTACTCCATCCATTATTCTTTTTCACCTGGTCGGTGCTGGAATTATTATATTCTGTTACCATTACCGCTTCAGGATTACTAGCTTCCTGGTACCACATTGTGCGGTAGTTCGGATGTAACCCAAAACCATTGGCATCCAGAATAGTTTTTGCTTTTACATTGGCATCGTAAGCAGCCTGCCATCTTGAGGTAAGATCATTTGGATTAAACATCGGACTCGCATACAATAATAATATTCTTCCTTTCAAAGCTGCTGCAGCACCGGATGTAATCCTTCCCCACAAAGTGTTAGAAGATCCACTTCCCCATTTGCCTGGTAAATTATCTGAAGCAAAATCGAGATCAGAAACCATCTGCGCAAAGCAGGCCGAAGTTTTATCTCTTGGTAATAAAGCTGAATCTCTTGCGGGTTGACCAACGCCTTCAAGGGGTGTAAGAATTATCGGAATACCTCCATAAATTCTTACCAGGTCCCAGTAACGGAATGCCCTGAAAAATCTTGCCTGCGCAATGAATTTGTTTTTTGTATAGGTAGGAAGCGGACTGCCCTGCAGGCCTACCATGAATGCATTCAGCTGACGGATCTTACCCCAGTTATTATTTACATCCAATTTAATTCCGAAGTCCGTAGGCTCGTTAGTGCCATAACTCATGGTACCGGTCATGAACACATTTGCAGAAGCATAACCTTCTTCAGAAAGCTGTGGCTGTGTTCCGCTCAATACACTGGCTGTATTCTGTCCACCGAATCCCGGAAGATTATTTTCATACAGATTATCCATGTTCAGCTGTACCAGGGTTGAATCTGAAAAAAGCAGGTCTGGCGAAACCCCCGACAGGTTTGTTTTATCCAGTGCTTTTTTACAGGAAGCACCAAGTATGGTAAGACTGATCAGCGCTATATTTATATATCTTAGTTTCATGTTGTCGATGATTTTTTATTAAAGATTAAAAGTTAATCCCGCCGTAAAAGTTCTTAATATCGGGAATACATCATAAGAGCCGTTGACATTGTCTTTGTAATCGTAAGGATTGAAGAAGTTCAGCGGATTGGTTCCAACCACATAAACCCTTGCATTGTTAAAGCCGGCTTTTTTAATGATGCGCTGCGGCAATGTATAAGAAAGATTAAAGCTCGTCATGCGGAATGTGAAACTGCTTCTGTTCCAAAAATCGGTTGCGATGTCATAATCGAACGCATAGAATGGTGAAGGATATTTTGCATTTGTATTAGTAGGTGTCCAATGGTCTGCCCAGAATTCAGGTCTGTTCAGGTAAGCATTGTTGCCCACTTTTCTTGCAGCTGATTCCACAGAATTGACACCACCCCATGACATACCCATTACAACATTCAGACTAAGTGATTTGTAATTCACACCCCAGTTAATGCCTAAGCCATAATGATTACTCTGTTTCTTACTCAGATAATCCTGGTCATCTGAAGTAATTGTTCCATCAGGTGCTGTATAATTTCCACTGGCATCTTTTGGTCCTCTTACATCCTGGAAATAAAGCATACCAGGTTTTGGCGCATTATTCAGAATTTTATAGTTGGGATATTTAGCAAGCCATGCGTCAACATCAGCCTGTGTTCTGAACATTCCAAGACTGTGATATCCGAATAAACCAAGGTCATCAGACTGATTGGCGATATCCAGGTAAGTACCAATGTTACCAACCGGCTGATCAACGATGATCGCTTTATTATCCGACCAGTTGAAATTCAAGGTCACATTATAACCCCAGTTTTTACTGATATGATCTTTCCAGTTCAATGCAGCTTCGAGTCCGAAGTTATTGGTCTTCCTGAAATTTTCTGAAGGCAATGTTGCACCGATCAATAAAGATGGTGATGAAGTTAATGCAGTTAGCATATTGGAACGACGATCCATATATCCGTCAAATGATGCAGATAAACGGTTGTTTAAAAATCTTGAATCAATTCCGATATCATATTTATCAACATTATCCCAATGCACTGCCCTGTTGGCAAGATCAACATTGGAAACAACAGCAAGACCTCTGTCTGCATTTCCTGTTCCCAATACTGCTGCTTTACCCGTTTGAATGGCATAACTTCTCAGCCATTGATAAGGTTTGGTAGCATCCAGTCCGAGGAAACCTGCAGATCCCCTGATCTTTAAAAAATTAACTGTCTTTAATGCGTTATTAAAAAATTTCTCTTCTGAAATTACCCAACCCGCAGAGAATGAAGGGAAATAACCCCACCTGTTTTCAGGTGCAAAGTTCTGACTTGCATCTCCACGCAGATTCATTTCCAAAAGATATTTGTTTCCATAACTGTAATTCACTCTTCCGATAACCGCCAGCCGTCCGGCTTCTGATGTTACTTCATTTGCCAGAACAGCAACGGTTGCAAAGTTCTGATTGTCCAGACCACCTACTACCACACCATCTACTTCGCCATTTACACCATCTGCAAATGTTTCGCTTTGCTCATAACCAAATAAAACATTGATCTGGTGTTTACCGAATTGTTTGTCGTAATTCAGTGTAGCATTTAATTGATATGCATTCGTGATAGTAGGACTCAGTCTTACGCGATCGCCATTGGAAAGCGTCAATACTGAAGTAACGGTGGTGTCAAGAATATGTCCGTGCGTACCTGTTGTGCTGAAATTGTAAACATTGTATTTGGTACCATATTGTTTGCCCCATGCATTGGCTATATTTTTATTGAAGTTCAGTGAGCCATGTAATCCTTTCAGGAAAGGAAAATCATAAGACAACTGGCCCTGAAAATTCAATGTGGTATTGTAACTCTGCGTATAATTATCCAGCGCATGAACAGCAAAATAATGATAGTTGTTGATATTGGAGTTGGTGCCTGCACCGGGAATTGCAATGGGCAAACCATTGATGTAGGGTGTCCATAAAGGCGATTGCGTTACCAGTGTTTTCCAGTCATTGTCAATGCTTTCATTACCCTGTTTGTTGAAAGTATTTTTCTTGTCTCCTATCTCTCCGCTAATACCCAGACTAAGTTTTAATCCGGTAGTCAATTTTATATCACTGCTGGATCTGAATGAATATCTTTTATACCTTAATCCATCGAAGTTGCTGTTGTTTTCGTTGTAAGAAAGGCCGGCAAAATAAGTTGCCTTGTCTGTACCACCACTCACGTTAACGGTCTGACGCATATCAAATGCACTGTTGAAAGCCATGCTCAGCCAGTTGGTACTGTGTGTTTTAAAATAAGCCAGTTCATCGGCTGTATAATAAGCTGCATTGGCAGATATCCCGGTAGTATCCCAGTTTTTGCTGCCGAGCACGTAATCATTCAGATAAGTAGCCTGCTGAAATGCATTCATCATCTTAGGCATTTGAGCAGCATTAGCCCTGCCGTAAGATCCACTATAGGTAATGGAAGGGCCACCGGGTCTTCCTCTTTTTGTTTTAACGATGATTACGCCATTGGAACCGAGGATACCATAAATGGCTGCAGCCGCATCTTTCAATACGGTTAAACTTTCAACTTCCGTTGCATCCAGCAGATCGAAGTCGGCCTTTGTTCTGATGATATCATCAATTACAAATAATGGATCTTTTGAACCACCGTCTTTGGAATAGAATACCGGGTTGCGGATGGTGATCGTAGCAACTTCACCAGGCCTTGCAAAACCACCAGATACATTTACACCAACGATCTGGCCTTTTAATGCTTCTGATAAATTACCTACCGGAAGATCCTGCACCTGTTTCATATCTACAACACCAACCGAACCTGTCAGGTGCGATCTTTTCTGAGTACCATAACCCACCACAACCACATCATCCAGCTGTGTATTGGTTTCTTTCATGGTAATTGATAAAGGTCCGTTGCCGGCCTTGATTTCATACACGCCATAATTGACATGCGTAAAAACAAGAATGGATTCGGAAGAAGGAACTTTGATCGTAAAATTTCCATTGGCATCAGTAACGGTTGCCTGGTTGCCATTTTTTACTTTGACATTTACACCCTGCATACCTGCACCGGTTTTGGGATCGGTTACTTTACCCGAAACGGATTTTTCCTGTGCAAAGGAAGAAATGGGAATTGCGGCTATTACCATCATGAGTAATAAAACCGGCAGTCGTTTTAGATTCATACAGCTTTTAGTTTTAGAATTTTAGTATTCTTTAATCATACGTTAAGGTACTTAGAACCCTGATATCTACCCTCCCGTACTATGAGTATTTATTGTTGCGGCTTTTCTTTTTCTGCTTTTATCCGAGCCTGCCATTCATCTCCCGCTTTCTTCATATCAATTCCCTGTGCAGACAAATAATTATTGATCCTTCCTTTATATTTTCCAAACACCGCATGTTTCTTATCAGATGATTCCGCATCAATGGCATGCTCACGTGCTTCTTCCAGCCAGGCATATAGCTGTTTCTTCTGCACATCAGTAAGCGTGGGAAGCATTTCCATGTATGCTTTATAAGTAACAGGCAGAATATTATAGGTCATCCCGTCTTTTATTTTGGTAACCTGGTCTGCTGAAAGTTCTGCAGAAAGTTTTGCAATGTATTGCTGGTGAAATTTATCAAGTGCTGCATCGCGGCCGGTTTCTATTTCTTTAACTGCAACAGTTGCTTTGTCCTTATCCGTATTATTTATTTTCGCAGCTTTCGATCTGGCATTGCTGCTGTCATGCACTGCACTGAGATTGCGGTATTGTTGTGTAATGATATTCTGTACGCGATAAAACTTTGCTGAATCTGCAATACCCAGTGTGGCTACAATTTTATTGGCCCGTTGGTTTATGACTGTTGTATAATCAGGTGGATCATTCTTTACAGCATTGGAAGATTGCGCTGAAGCCGCAAAAGAAAGCGTCAATATTTTCATCCAACAGATAACACAAACTGTTCTGGAATACCTCATACTTTTTTTTTAATAAATTGGCAAAGGCGCTTTCGGGGGCAGCAACAAAAAATGTTTTGAAAATAACTGACAAAGTGTTACAAAGCAAATCGTAATGCAGAAGATATCAGGCAAGTACTTATCGTTAGGTAATACTCAATCAGTAAAAATCGTTGTCGCTGTAAAAATAACAAGGCTGCAGGGCGAAAACAATGTAAGGTTTAACTAAAATGATGGAACATCTTACTATTTTAGTAAAAAAAAGAAGCTGCGGATATTTACTGCAGTTTTAATTCGATGGATGTGGGAGGCAGACCTTCAGCAGTTGCAGTTAATTTTATTTTTCCGGATCTGGTTCCGGGCCTTATAATTACCAGACACATTCCTTTATAAGCTTTGCAATATTGATTTCTGAATGATTCAGTCGAAGCTTCAAAGCCATTATCCACTCCGGCAATACTACCATTTCCTGTTACGAAAAAATGAAGAAGGTTATCGGCATTGGGAACCATATTGCCTGCTTTATCCAGGATCTTTACCGTAATGAAACTGAGGTCTTGCCCATCAGGATGGATTATATTTCTATCTGCGGTCATTTTAACAACCGCAGGTTCAGCAGCAGTTTTTAATTCTTTAACCAATATGATCTTCCCATTTTTCCTCGACACGGCTTTTAATATCCCGGCTGTATAAGGTACCTGCCACATCACATGCAGTTGATCATTCTCTTTTTTCCTTTTTCCCAGTGAATTTCCATTCAGAAAAAGTTCCACTTCATCTGCATTATTGTAATAGGACCATACATCAATTGTTTTAGCTGCACCATCCGCTTCCTGCTCCCAGTTCCAGTGTGGAAACAAATGGAGCACCGGTTTCTTTGTCCATTCACTTTGATACATATAGTATACATCCTTTGGAAAGCCCGCCAGGTCTATGATCCCGAAGTACGAACTTCTTGCCGGCCAGGGATAAGGTGTCGGTTCACCCAGGTAATCGAAGCCTGTCCACACAAACAAGCCGGAAATAAAATCATATTTCTTAATGATCTTCCAGGTTGCTTCATGAGTAGATCCCCAATAAGCAGCCACATTGTCGTAAGCAGACACACTGTAATCGCCGTTTACATTCTCCATTGTTTTTTGTTTTGCATCCGGCCAGTATCGCACACTGTCGGAAGGCATATCATAACGGCCACGGCTGGCGAGCGCAGACATATTCTCTGTCGCGATCATTTTCTGGCCCGGATAATTTTTTGGAAAATCAGCATATAATTCCTGGTGATAATTCAATCCAACCAGGTCAAGTGCTTTTGACTGATAAATAAAATTTTTATTGGGATCAGGTTCACTCAACGCAGCAGTAACCGGTCTTGTAGTATCGAGGTTTTTTATGATGTTTACCAATTCTTTTGCGATGCTGATGCCTGAAGAATCAAACTGTTCTCTTATTTCATTGCCGATGCTCCAGATAAAAACGCAGGGATGATTACGGTCCCTTTTAATTTGGTCTTCCAGGTCCCGTTGATGCCATTCAGGAAAATCCGAATAATAATCATATTTGTTTTTTTTCTTCTTCCACATATCAAACGCTTCATCCATTACAATAAATCCCATCTGGTCGCAAAGCTCCAGCAATTCCGGCGCCGGCGGATTGTGTGAAGTACGGATGGCATTGCAACCCATTTCTTTTAATAATTTTAATTGTCTCCTGATAGCACTTACATTCACTGCAGTTCCCAATGCACCCAGATCGTGATGCATGCAAACGCCGAGTATCTTCATCGGTTTTCCATTCAGTGAAAATCCTTTCTCCACATCAAAATTAAAATAACGGATACCGAAAACTGTTTCATAAGCATCCAGCAATTTTCCATTCTTGATTATTTTAATTACTGCCTTATACAATGATGGTTTGTCTACCGACCAGAGCTGTGGTTTATTGAGGTTAACAGCAAGACTATGCTCTGCATCCGTTCCGGTGATCCTGAATTTTTTATGTTTTGAATTTGTATCGGAGTAGATCATTTTTCCTGCGGGATCAAATATTTCTGTATGGAGCAATATCGTTTGATCCATGCCCGAATTATTGACAATCTTTGTTTTGATATTGATCAAGGTTCCTGTTCTGTCAAACACAGATGCCCGCACATAAGTGCCCCATTGATCCACCGCAATTTTATTTACTGAGACCAATCTTACATTTCTGTAAATGCCTGAACCACTGTACCAGCGAGAGTTTGGTTGTTTCGAATTATCAACCCGCACTGCTATTTCATTCGGCTCATCATATTTAAGATAGTTTGTAAGATCATAACGGAAAGAGATATACCCGTTCGGCCGCCTGCCCAGGTAATTTCCATTGATCCATACTTCACTGTTTCGGTAAACGCCATCAAATTCTATAAAAAACATTTTACCTTTTGAAGCAGCAGGCAGACTGAATATTTTTTTATACCAGCCAATACCGCCGGGCAATGCGCCTCCCTGTGTTGTAGCAGGATTGCTTTCACTGAATGTTCCTTCAATGCTCCAATCGTGTGGAAGGTCCAGTCTTCTCCAGCCTGAATCATTTAAAGGAATCTGTTTAACGGAACTATCATTGTTCAAAAGAAACTGCCAGTCTTTATTGAAGTTGGTGATCACACGTTGGGCACTTACAGTAAAATTCAGGAAAAGAAAAATGCCCAGGATATATTTCATGACTGTAAAGTTAGACGTTGTAAACACGAATTACACGGATTTTTATTTCACAGATTTTAAAAAGATTACACGGATTAATACAAATTTCATCCTGTCAATTGTCAGCTGCCAACTATTTCTTCGCTAACAACAAACAACTTTCTTTGGCTTAGATGTATTTACACAAATTGATATTGAGAATAATGGCTAACTAAATTCAGAGTTCTATTGTATTTTCTTGTCAGAATTTGGAGTTGTCAGATTTTTGGATTTATTAGATTAACGTCAATTACTTTTTACTAAACTTCGTGTCTTAGCGCATTCGCGGTTAACTGTATTTGTATTTCATCACCAAATCACCAAATTTCCAAATCATTTAAAATGCAACGGACTGATTCCTTTATCAACTGATGTTGCCACCGCAATACCCCGCTGATCTTTTTTATTTACTGCACAATAATAATGATAGACGATTCCTTTATATTTTACCACGAAAGATTTATGCGCAAATTTTGCATCGTATGTTTCGGATGAATGAATCAGATCATCGCCTTTCCAGTCTGTCCAGTTCACCAGGTCATAAGAACAGGCAAAACGATTGAACGCATCTTTTCTTCCCTGCCAGAAAGCACCGAAATAAAACATGATCCACACGTTGCCCATCTTCTGTATCACGGCATCGCCGGTAATTCCAACCGGATGATGCATCACAGGATCTACATGAAACCTGCTCCAGTGAATCATATCATCGCTTACTGCCATGCCGATTCTTTCAAACCACCTCGTTTGTTTATTGTCTTTTGCTGTATCACCATTGGCATTGTAATACATCACAAAAGAATGCCCGGTTATTTTTTTCTTATCCCAGATCACGGTGCTCTTAAATTGTTTTTTATTTTCCCACCAACGCACGTCTGCATCTTTAGAACTCAACACCGGAGCTGGCAAACGCTCCCACTCAATTGGTTTTGTAATATTATTTTTTGTATTCGCAATTCCAATTGACAATAAGCCTGCTTCATAACCGCGTTCGTTTCCTCCAAAATAAGACATCCAATATTTATCATTGTATTTTTGAACCTGATAACTTCCTCCAAAATCATTATCCTGTAAAGCAATATATCCTGCTTTCTGATTCGCGTCCCACAAAGTTGAGTCTGAAGAAAATGACATTGCTTTACCCGACGTTTTCCAATTTAATAAATCATTGCTTTGTGCAAGCCAGGTTTCGTATCCGCGTCCGTCAAAAACAATGTACATCATATACCAGTTATTTCCTTTTCGGAAAACAGAAGGGCAATCCATTTTTTTTGAATCATCTTCAGGAACCATTACCAGGCCATACTTGTAAGGCGTCTTGACTTCATTATAAATTCTGGTCATGATGCTGTCGGGAATTTTTTTCTGCGCACACAGATCGACCATCATCAACAGCAAAACAGAAAGGAATATAAATTTTAATGGATTCATCATAAAATTATTTCAGCGTAAAATGATAATTGCCGGATCCGATCCTTATCACAATATTTTTTTCACTTCTCTTCAGAATCCGGAATGTATTTTTTGGACCGTCTTCATCAAGCACAGCATCTTTTTTAAATAAGGGCAGCTCTACCAATGCCGTAGTATTCGCAGGTATTTGTACTTTAATATCAAACTCATCATTAGACCTTGTCCAGTTGCTGCTGATCATTCCGTACGGACAATGAAACGTTGCCTTCGCCGAAGTGATATTCCCAACCACCTGTGGCCGGATAATTATTTTATTAAACCCAACAGCATCAGCAGCTTCACTGATCCCCGCAAGTCCTTCGTAAAACCATTCCATAATATGTCCAAGCATTAAATGATTATTGGAAACGGTCGGCAATGCCTGCCATGATTCCGTCAAGGCAGTTGCTCCCTTTGCTAACTGGTAGCCGTAGCCGGCAACATCACTGCGGTTGTTCATGTCAAAGATCATATCACTCCTTCCGGCTTCATCGAGCACTTTTAATAAATAACGATAGCCGATATCCCCTGCACTCAATGCATTATTCCGGCTACGAATGTCTTTTACAATATTTTCAACCACTGCATCTTTATCTTCCGGATTCACCAGGTTCATATAAACTGCAATTGCATTGGATGCCTGACTACCTGAACCGTATTGTTTTAAATCATTGTTAAAAAACATTTTATTAAATGCTGTCTTAACTTCTGCTGCAAGCATTGTAAATTTTTTCTGATCATCATTCTTACTCAACAGCCTGGCAATTTTTTCAAGAACAGAAAGATCATAATAAAAAAATGCAGTAGCGGTAATTCCTTTTGTGGTAAGTTGCGATACACCGAGGCTGTTTGGCCCGAGGTCATACCAATCTCCAAGGCCTTGCGTAAGAATATGATTGTTTGATTTTTTTTCGAGATAAGCAACATACCGTTTCATCATATCATAACTTTCCACCAGCGTTTGTTTGTCGCCATACCATTGATAAATATACCAGGGCAGTAAAATGCAGTTGCTGCCCCATTCGGGCGAGTCACGGAATGGTTCTTCAAACTTCACAAATTCAGGCGCAATTTCAGGAACAAGACCTTCCTCAGTTTGTGCCATCATCATATCATGAATTACTTTGCGGCACAGCGTTGCAATATCATAACGATATTTTATTGATGCCCCTACAAGATGTGCTTCTTCAAGCCAGCCGAGCTTTTCACGGTGCGGACAATCTGTAAATACACTCGCCATATTACTTTTTACCGACCACTCAATCAGGGTTTCTGTTTTATTAAACAAATCATTGGAACAACTGAACGAACCGGAAGTATCTGCGGCATTTCGGGTATGCAATGCTTTTACTTCATTAATATAAGGAAGTGTTGTATTGCCTGATTCCAAAACAGCACGTACATTTTCAATCTGTATATACCTGAATCCATAATAAGTAAAACGTGGTTGCCAGGTTTCATTGGTGTTTCCTTTTAATATGTACTGATAATAACTCGGACTGCCCGTTGCTTTCTGATTTGCAGAGCCATCTTCATTTATTAATTCAGCCGTAATAACTTTTACGGTATCGCCTTTTTTACCCTTTACTTTTATTTGTGGAATGCCCGAAGCATTTTGTCCCATATCATATATCCAGGTGCCTTCTTTTATTTTTGTTGATTTCACCGGTGTAAAAACTTCCATTACTTTTAATGGTTCTGCCGTTTGCGAATTCAGCATTGGTGGCCCTGTTACAATTGTAACATTGTTCCAGTTTTTATCATCAAAGTTTTTTGTATTCCAGTTCCGCTGTTCCAGATTTGCATCATAATCTTCGCCGCCATATATACTGCTGAAGATAACAGGTGAAGCTGTTGTCTTCCATGATCCGTTACTATATATATTATCTGTGCTGCCGTCTGCATATTCAATGATCATTCTGCAGATCATTTTTGGATAACCATAAGCGCCCGTAAGTTTACGGTACCGCTCAGAAGGAACATAATAAAAACCGTTGCCTAACATTACTCCGATCGTATTCATGCCGGACTGCAATTGATTGGTAACATCAAAACTTACATACAATGCATGCTTATCATATTTTGTCCAGCCCGGATCTAAAAAGTGATCGCCTGTCTTGGTTCCATTAATGCTGAGTTCAAATTGTCCGAGCCCGCAGATAAACATAGTAGCCTGTTTCATCAGTTTACTAACGGTAAAATTTTTCCGGAACATTGGTAAGATATCTTTTCTTTTACCCAATGCTTTTTTCCCGCCGCCATGAATGGCCGGTACAATAATATTGGAGTCGGGTAACTGATCATACGCGATCCATTTTGAATTATTCCAGTCACTGCTGTTTAATAAACCCATTTGCCAGGAAGCAGTTTTACTAAAATCTGATTTAAATCCGTTGTGATCCCATACCAGTACTTTCCAGAAATATTTTTTTGCAGAAATTAAAGGCTTGCCTGCATAAGCAACCTGTATAGATGCACCGGAACGAATTTCTTTAGAATCCCAGACATCAGCAATATTTTTTTCCAGTTGAAGACTGTCATCTGAAACCAGTATCCTGTAACCCGCCTGCAGCGTATTTCTTAGAGGAGAAGATAATTCCCAGCTCAATTGGGGAATAATATTATCAACACCGATCGGATCACGACTGTAATCACAACGCAGGTTGCTGATTGATAGTTTTTGTGCGTTTATATTGTAATAAGTAAAAAGTAAAAAGTAAAAAAAAAGAGCGTGCTTAATTGCAATGCCTCTTATGCCGAATTGCTTATTTATTAAATTTACCAAGTTATCTTTTTTAATTTTTACTTTTTACTTTATTGTACGTCAACTCCCGTCACAACCAAACCAACCGCATCTTCTGCAATCAATCTTATAACATAATTTCCGGCATTGATCATGCTTCCCGTATTCGTTGTAGCATAATTCCATTTACCGGTTTTACTTTGGGTGAAATGCAGTTGTTCTGTTTTCATAACTGTTCCGTCTGCCATCAGTAATTCCAGTTTTGCAGACAGATCTTTACCGGTTGTATTTGCATAGCGGAAAGTTAAAGAATAAATATCGGCAGCACCTGTTTGAATATTCCATTCAACTTTACTTTGATTGCGATTAAAAACAACTACATCTTTTTCATTCACCGTTTTCTTTTCAACCCCTTCACTCAATTTTGCATTGATTGCTTTATAAGTAGTAAGAGTTTTCAGATCGTATGCAGGCTGCATATTGGAAACAGGTAATGCAAATACGAAAAAGGAATTCGAATATTCGTTTGGTTCAACGTTTTGATTCGGCATTAACATTTTTTCTTCCTTCATAAATTTTTTACGGTAAAGAAGATAAGAATGGGAAACGCTGTCGGTGGTTTGCAACATAGCTTTTGTGTTTTCATAACCATCCAGCATATGAGAATGTGATAGAACACTGTCAATTGCCAGGTATACGAAAGCATCCGCCGTTACACTGAATGCAAAAAGATTTGTTTCGGCCAACTGTGGCCGCAGTATCCACTCAGCTCCAAACAATTCCGAAGGCAGTTTGCTAAACTTTGCTATACGATCTGTATAAGCCTGCTGCCCTGTACTCAGCCATTTTTGTATTGATATTTCATAGCTGATTGAATCTGAATGGATGATTTGCAGCAAGCCAGTGTTACGGATAAAATTTATACCCAATGGATACTTTTCTCCTCTAATACTTATTGCTGAAATAATTGCTTCTCCTGCTTTTACATTCGGAAAATGAATGATGATTTGGCTATGGTCCACTTTGACAAGCACTGTTTTTTTCAATGCACGATTGCTCCCAGCTTCTTTCCAGATATCCAGATCTTTAATAATTACAGAATCATTAATAGCAACATCAAATACCCGCATGCCACTGCAATCCATTTTACTACCTATTCCCAGCCATGGTTCTGTAAAAGAAAGTTCTACAAGATAGCTTCCATTAGGAACAGCAAACTGATATTTTAATTTTTCACGGCCGTAACGAAATGTTTGAAATAAAGGCCAGTCCTGTGTTCCGGCGATTGCTGCATTTGTGTTACGCTGACTTGCAAAGAATGCAGGCATTCCTTTAAAATCATCGGTCCATGAAGAAGAGCCCCAATTATAGTTTTGAATTTTTGATTTTGGATCCGGGGCTTCAAATTTTTTATCAGCGTGCCATATATTTTTATCCTGATCGATATAATCAGGACCGCCACAATTGACACGGTAAATATTGTAGAAATCTTTTGTTGTTGTTTCTTTTGAAGCAATATATAATTTATTATAATCAGGCGATATTGGTAAATGATGCAGGATCACGGTATCTTTTACAACCGCTTTTCCATTTACATAACCAACTGCATACAATACATTGTATTTGATATTTACGTCATCCCATTGAAAGTGCGTGCCAATGCCATTTCGTTTTCTTTTTCCAAGAGATATATTATTAACATCATTGAATAATTCGACTTCATCACAATTGGAATAAACGATGATGCTGTCTTTCTTTCCTGTCGTTGTCCAGCGATCGGGCCATGTATGCGAAACGATATAGATCATTGGATCTTTTTCTTTATCTGCATAGTTGGAACGGAACATATAGAATGCATCTGTCGGCTCTTCCCATGAAGTAAAGATTCCTTTGTAATTTACCGGGCCGATTCTGTCCATCTCCCGAAAGCCTTCACCAGCCTGCACTCTGCCGGGATTGTCGTGTGAATTGAACAACCAGAAAAATTGTCCGCAACTGCTATCCTTTGAAGATTCTGCCAAACGGATTTTCATCTCCATCAATTGCGTCATGCGGTCTTCACTCAAAATTCCGTTTTGTTTAAAGCCGCCTTCGGAATGCAGATCAATCGTTCTCAACGCACCATATTCGCCGATCAGTTTCTGTTTTTTAATATCGGTTGCATAAGTTGTCGGATCACCGCCGTAAGTGCCAGACCAGTTTTGTGGCACATCCCAATCGCTTCCTTCACCGCCATTGCAGGTTGTTACCAATCTTTGTGAGGATGCGGTTGGATCAAGCGAACGAATGAGTTCTGTGCATTCTTTAGCGAAGTCTGCAGGTAGTTTACTTTCATTTTGTAAACCCCATAAAACAACCGAAGGACTATTCCTTCTTTCGATCACCCATTCTTTTAATGCTGACTTGAAATTATCACGGAATGATTTTGTATCGTACCAGATATGTGCAGATAACTGGGTCCAGCATAAAATACCAAGACTATCCCAACAATGCATATAGCGTAAATTATGCGGCTGGTGTGCATCCCTGAAAGCATTGAATCCAGTGGCTTTGATCATTCGGGCTCTCGAAAATATTTCTTCATCGGAGAAAGCATGACTGCCACCCAACAGATGTTCGTATTCTGCAATGCCATTGATGAAAACTGGTTTGCCGTTTAATAAGAATTGATTGGAAGAAGGCGCTTTATTTATTGGCCAGCTGATCCAGCGGATGCCGTAAGCTGTAACGAGGCTATCGACTGTTCTGCCATTTTCTTTGATCAAAGAAACAATGTTATAGAGATAAGGATTTTCCAGCGACCAGAGCTTAACGTTGTTACTGAGCGTTAGTTGTTGAGGTATTTCAATGGAAGAGAGTCCTGAAATTTTTTTGTTGGTAATTATTGAAACCAGCTTATTTCCTTTTGCATCAATCAACGAACTAAGTATTTCAATATTTTTTTCAGCGTTCGTATAATTTTTTATGGTTGTTGCCAATGATATTGTTGCAGCTTTCTCAGATACAGTTGAATCATTCCAGGCATGCACGCCAAAAGGTTCTACTCTTATATCATTGGTGACGATCAAATGTACCGGGCGAAAAATCCCCATTGGTTGAGAACCTTCAGAGAAACCACGTTCATCGCTGCAGGCGCCACAAACCCAGGGCAGGCCTTTGATAAACGCAGGATGGTCGGCCATTACAGACAGATCATTGTTTGGCAATAAATAATCAGTAATGTCAATTGTGAAAGAAGTGCGGCCACCAGCGTGTGCACCAACTTTTTTTCCATTGAGCCAGACTGTTGCATAAGAGCCAACCCCTTCAAACCATAAAAAATATCTTTTGCCATTTTGCTTTTTTACAGCGAATGTTTTTTTATACCATGCATAGCCATGCCGGTTCCCGTGCAGCATTCTGCGGTAACCACCGTAATCATCCCAGTTGTGCGGAACGGCTACTGATTTCCAGTTTTTATCATTGAAATTTATTTTTTCAAATCCGTTGAATTTATTTTCATCTGAATCATCAGCAATGGTTTTCCAGTTTTGATTTAAGTTAATGTCGGAGCGGACGTTTTGTGCTAAGAGGTTGAAGGAGGAAATGAGGAAAAAAGCCAATACAATTACTTTCAGATTCTTTTTTATAAAAGTAAAAAGTAAAAAGTAAAAAAAGGAAAAGGTTAATAATTTCGTGAGGCGTTGTCTATGCCTGAAAAATGTTTCAAATTGAAAAGGCCGAATAAAGATCTTATGTACAAGAGTGCGACGCCACTGAAGTTGCACAGCATTACCAAAGCCTGGCGCAAAAAAAATATGATGTTGATCAGAAATTTTCATTTCAGCAATTGCAGATCGTTGTTGAGTTGATACGTCTTTCCGTTTATTGTAGAAAAATTCAATGCTTTGTCTTTATATTTTAAATGGCATTCATTTCCTGAAGTTGATGTAACGCTGGCCTGTTGCAGTTTTCCGCCATTCCATTTCATACTGATAACAAATCCACCTCTTGCACAGATGCCTTTTATTTCGCCTTCGGGTAATGCTGATGGTAATGCGGGCAGCAGTTCAATAAATTTATCCTGGCTCTGCAACAGCATTTCAGCAACAGCCGCAGCACCGCCAAAATTTCCGTCGATCTGAAAAGGTGGATGGGCATCAAACATATTTTTATATACACCGCCTCTTTCTCCTACGCCATCTTCTGGTGCTGCACTCAGTAATTTTTCCAACAGTTTCATCGCGTGATTGCCATCTTTAAATCTTGCCCAAAGATTGGTTTTCCATGCCAAACTCCATCCTGTACCATCATCTCCGCGATACAACAGAGATTGTTTTGCTGCATTCATCATTTTTGGATCAGACCAACTGATATCCGTTCCCGGATAAACGCCCCACAAATGTGAAACATGGCGATGTGTGTTGGTTGTATCGTCTTTGTCCTGCAACCATTCCTGCAATTGATTAAATTTTCCAACCTGGTTGGGTGCGATCTGCAAATATTTTTCCTTCAATATCTGACTGAAAGCTTCGTCCGTTTTTAAAATTGCTGCCGCTGCAATACAATTTTTAAAAAGATCGCGGATGATCTGGTGATCCATTGTTGGCCCTGCAACCAAGCCTCCATTCTCCGGGGAATTGGAAGGCGTGCTGATAAGCCAACCCGTAGTTTTATCTTTTGTAAGAAAATCTACAAAAAACTCTGCTGCCGATTTCATTGCAGGATAATTTTTTTGAAGAAACATTTTATCCTGCGTAAATAAATAATGTTCCCAGACATGATGACATAACCACGCAGCACCGGAAACCCAGATACCGTGATTGGATGCATTGATGGGCGCGGTGCCACGCCATATATCGGTGTTGTGATGCAGCACCCAACCTGATGCCCTGTAATGTGCGCGGGCTGTGAGTTTCCCGGCTTCCTTCAAATCATTGATCATATTGAACAATGGCATCGTACTGTTTGAAAGATTTAATTCTTCGGAAGGCCAGTAATTCATTTCGAGATTGATATTCGTGGTATACTTACTTCCCCAGGGCGGCGTTAGCAGGTCATTCCAGATGCCTTGTAAATTCGGCGGCTGTATGGAATTTGTTCTTGAAGAAGCGATCATTAAATATCTCGCATACTGAACATACAGTGACAAGAGCGACGGATCATTGTTGATATTAAATTGTTTAATCCTTTCATCTGTAGGTATATCTTCATTTTTATCTTTACCAAGACCGATTGAAAAATTATTGAATTGATCCTGGTAATCTTTGATGTGCTGTTTCTTTATTTCCTGGTAAGTTTTATCTTTTATCTTTTTCAAGATTGTTTTGCAGATAATATCCGGATCGGCAGATACATCTTTATAATTTTTAAAATTGGTTGCAGCGATCAGGTAAAATGTGAGTTCGTCTGCACTTTTAATGATCAATGTATCGGCATCCATATTTACAATTCCATGCAGAGCTTCCACATGCAGATAACTGGTTCCTTTTAATGCACCGTTCTTTACTTTTACATACAGGGCAATTGTTTGCGGATCAATTTTTTTGACAATATAATCTGTATGCAAAGATTTATAAAATGCAGTGAGGTTGATCGATGCGTTTTTATTTGCGGAAAAATGAATTGCAATAAACTTTTGCGGGTTACTGGCAAAATATTCTCTCGTAAAATTAATTCCATCCGCGTTATAACTGACTTTTGAAATGGCATTGCTGATATCAAGTTCTCTTTTATAATTGCTGATATCATTCGTATTGGTTTTAAAAAACACATCGCCGAATGGTTGATAAGAAGCTTCGTATTGCGGGAATGCCGGCGGGTTATCATTCTGAATTTTATATTTCCAGGTTGAAGAAAATACAATGCCTTTGTCAGCAGTTTCGCCCTGCGGATACACAACAAATATTTTCCTATTCTCTTTAATGCCGGTAAAACCTCCTTTATCAAAATAATTCAATACCTGAATTGCGATCACATTTTTTCCTTCTTTTAAAGTACCGGCGTCAATAATGTAAGATCTTTTTTTGCTGATGCCTTCTGAAGATCCGATGAGCATACCATTAATATATGTATGATCTTCATCCCTGATCCTTCCAAGATCAACGACTAATTTTTTTCCGGTCCATTCTTTCGGCAACTCAAAATAATTACGGAACCAAACCGATCCATCCACTCCTTCCAGGCCTGCTGTTTCCCAGCCATTCGGCGTTGGCAGTTTCATTTCTTTCCAATGACTGTCATCAATTGATATAGATGTGAATGGCGTAACATCAGCGGTTACTTTTTTTTGCCATTCTTTTTTTTGTTTTTCATAAACGCTGTCATCAACATCTTTAAGTCCCATGAAATGTTGCTCAGCAAGACTTTCAGCGTCTGCCTGCTTTCCTTCAGACAATAATTTTCTGATCTGTGGTAAATATTTCCATGCATCATTGCGTTGATAATCTCTTGGCCAGCCCGTCCATAATGTTGAATGATTGAACTGGATACGTTCTTCATTGACCGCACCAAAGATCATTGCGCCCATGTTACCGTTACCGATCGGTAATGCATCGGTCCAGACAACAGCCGGTTTATCATACCATAATTTCAAAGGTTGATTTTGCGCAACCGTTTTCAATTGCAGCAAAAGAACAACCAAAATATAGATCGAAAGTTTTTTCATAAATCTTAAGAAAGAGATTTACCGCGAAGGCACAAAGGCACGGAGTTAAAATATTTTTTTATTCGTACAATCAGCGCCTCCGCGTCTTAGCGGTTAAATTTATTCAGCAGTAATATCAACCATTACTTCTGCTCCTTTATCAACCTTATTAGCCACGTCAACCAGATTATTATTCTTCACTACAATGCCCTTCGTCTTCTTACCTTTTAATTGTAAAAAATTAGTTGTGCCAACCGGCCAGCAATTATGAATGAAAATATCCTGTGCATTGTTCACAACAATGAGTGGTGTTCCGGCAATTGGCTTTAATGATTTAACGCCATCCAGTTCTATATTGTTTGCATTTTCTATGTTGAAGGAAGGCCCTGTTTTGGTCGTAACAGTTACGTTATGAAATTCAATTCCTTTTGCTTTCTGAATTACAAATCCTGCATCTGCATCGATCTGTATATCACTGAACGTAACATTTTCCACCGGCATTTCTTCAAGTCCATTGATGATACCGGCATTTTTTGTCTGCGCAGTAATATTGCTGAAGTGAATATTTTTAAACTGCGGAGTCCGCTCTGACAAAGGTTCTGCGGGTGCTTTACTGTATTGCATATCCAGTACAAATGCATTTTCAATAATATTTTTCATGATGATATTGTCTACGCGAATATCTTCAACAGTTGCTCCGCGACCACGTACTGTCTTAATGCGAAGACCACGTTGAGTACCATCAAACACACAATTGGAGATCGTAATTTTTTTAACACCACCGCTCATTTCGCTTCCGATCACCACACCACCATGGCCTGATAACATCGTACAATTTGTAATGGTATAATTTTCTGCAGGTGTTGCTTTTGTTCTGCCAGGAATATCACGTCCCGATTTAATGGTGATACAATCATCGCCCACGCTGATATGACAATTGGAAATATGAACATATTTGCAGGATTCCGGATTGATACCATCGGTATTGGGTGAATGCGGATTATTAATGGTCACTCCGTCAACGGTTACGTTTTCACAAAACTCAGGGTTGATGGTCCAGAAAGGAGAATTGCGAATGCTGATCCCTTCTACCCGGAAATTTTTACAATACATCGGTTGTATAAACGGAGGACGAAGAAATCCGCGTTTCATTTGTGCAGCATCATCGGGCAATAAAATATTTTTATTCAGACTGTCGAACATGAACTGCCATTTGCTGCGTGGCTGATCTTTTTTATAATCCTCAACGAAGTCCCACCATTTTTTTCCATGACCATTGATACTTCCTCTTCCGGTAATGGTAATATTTTCTGCCTTGTATGCATAAAACAATGGCGAGAAACTGATCACATCAACACCTTCATACCTGCTTTCCACCATCGGAAGATAATCATCGAAATTATCGCTGAAATGCAGTTCAGCACCGGCATCTATCAGAATGGTAATATTACTTTTTAAATGAATAGGCCCTGTTAAATATTTTCCTGCAGGAAAATAAATGGTGCCGCCTCCGGTTTTTGATGCAGCATCAATTGCTTTTG
>JBDUCW010000188.1:0-6795 GCA_040003235.1 Ferruginibacter sp.
AACAACAAACAACAAACAACAAACAACAAACAACAAACAACAAACAACAAACAATACTCAACACATCTGAAAACCTAATCCCGGCAAGTCTGTATAAATAATTTTTCCCTGGTCAAATGTAACACCCGATGCAACATCTTCTGACAACAACAATGGACCATCCATATCAACGTAATCCAGTAGTGGCGCCAGTTGTGCAATGGCTGCTGTGCCAACCGAACTTTCATTCATGCAACCAACCATTACTTTCATATCCAGTTCTCTTGCTTTGCTGATCATGCGACGTGCAGGTGTGATACCACTGCATTTGGTAAGCTTGATATTTATGCCGTGAAAATGCTGATGACATTTTTGAACATCATTTTCAAAAACACAGGACTCATCTGCAATTAAAGGCAAAGGACTTTCTTTAAACAATATGGCCATGCCATCCCAATTGTCTTTTGCCAACGGCTGCTCTATTAATTCAACACCGAGTGCTTTCAATTGCGGAATTTTTACAAGCGCTTCTTCCGTGGTCCAGCCCGCATTTGCATCAACTCTTAATACCGCATCCGTATTTCTTCTTAAAGCTTCCACCATTTCCACATCACCGGGCACGCCAACCTTTACTTTGTAAATGGGCCATGGTTTTTCCTGCATTTTTTGAATCATGGTTTCGGTCGTATCAATACCGATGGTATAATCAGTGACAGGATTTTTTGAAGTATCCAGCCCCCACAACTGGTGAAGTTGTTTTCGTTTTATTTTTCCGTAAAGATCCCAGCCGGCCATATCCAGGGCACAGACCAAAAAATTGTTCTGCGGAAATAAATGATGCAGGAAATGCCAGAAACGTTCGGGATCCATGAAAGCAAATTTCTCAATGAAAATTCTTTTGCTTTCCAGATCTTCGATCATTTTTTCAATCGGGATATGATAATAGGCAATGGCAGGTGCTTCTCCGTAAGCCTTGATACCAAAGTGTTCCAGCTCTACGATCAGTGTTGGCTGATGCGTTTTGGTTCCCTTGCTGATGGTAAAAGGATATTTGAAAGGAAGGTTGTATTCTTTATATCGAATGTTCATGATCTGTTTTAAATTTTGAATTTTATATTTTGAGTTAAATGCAGATTCGGAATAAAGGAATTTAAAATTCAAAATAACCGCGACTTTGCGCCTTAGCGGTTAACATCTTTCTGCGTCCAGTCAATTTCTTTTTCTGTTGTAAGTGCCTGCAGGATCGCGATGGCAAATAATCCGAATATATGAACACAAAGAAAACGGAGATCAAAACTTCTGAATTCAGTAATGGCGTAATATTCTTTTTTGAAAAAAGAAATAAAATCAAGAATATAAATCAGGAGGCAATAACTCATTCCTGCAACAAACAAAAATTTTGAAATAAGCCTTATCGCTGGGGACGGATGATTTTTTGTGCGTCGAAAAAAAACAATATACACAAATTCAAAAAGTACAAATGGCACCGAGACCATCGCGATATAAAAAAGTAATTCAAACCAGCGTTGCTCAAATACCGGTATAAAGATCAGTTTCATGATAAGGAATAAGACAAACATGCTGAGCACAAATCCTGTAAAAACCAATAACCATGTGCCAAAGAGTGCAAGAATATTTACGTTTCTGTTCATGTAAGCATCAATAATTGTTTGGCAAAAATAGTTGATAAGGTTGGTAAAGTTGACAATGTTGATTTGGTTGATATGGTTAATAAAGATGTCAGGGTTGATTTTGTATTCTTTTATCAACTGTATCAACTTTGTTAACTCCTACGGTCAATCACTTTCTGTCCGAATATCCTTACGCCAGATCAAAGCGCCGGTATTCCTGTTCAATGCCAGCATCATGTTCTCAAATACCAGCAACATCTCGTCGCCTGCAATGGAAGTACTCAAGAGATTTTTATCAGAAGAAGATAATTTTTCTGTTTTATCGATCGTTGTTGACCAGGCAAGTTTTGCTGCATTGTAATTTACATCGATTGCCGAAATGATCCAGTTAAAATCATCGCCCAGCATGCTTTTGCTGATCAGGAAATAATGATTGCCCTCAAAAAGAACGGGATTGCGGTTATCATCGCCGCAGGCTGATGTTATATCAACTAGTAATTTTGGATCTATAAAATTGATCTCCGGATATTTTTGATCGGGCCTGCTGTTGTAATATAAATTCTTCGAGTGCATGTCTACGCCATTCTGAGAATAAAAATCGTAACTCTTTTTATTGAACTGTTTCGTTTTTACTTCCAGTGCTGACCTTGGCGTTCCTGAAAAACCAAATTCCATTGAATCATTTATTTCAATTCTTCCGGTGGCAGTAATATTATCGCCGGAAAAATAATAACGTCTGTTAGTTCGGTCGGTAGTTTTTGTTGCCAGCAATGTAACGGGATCGATGAGATAATTATATCCATCTTTGGTAGTAGTGAAAATAAATTTCCCGGATGAATCAATATTGGTCTGGTAACCCTGTTCTGTAATACCGGATGAAAGTGCAGAATTTTTTCCAATGATGTCTTTCACAGATTCAACGATCTCAAGTGTTTCAGGATTGCGGGTATGCAAACCAATCTTCGGATCATAACTGTAGAACCAGGCCTTATTGCCCAGGCTTCCCAAAAATTCTATCCTGTCACTGAAATCGCCGATCTTTTTACGATTCAATGTCTCGCCTGTCTTCACATCAATTGCATTCAGATAACAGGTTGTGTAACCGCTGCGGGTCGTCATGCCTCCACCCGATTTTTTAGAGGTGACGGTATAAACTGTTTCAATGGTAAATAATGTTTTCTTTTTGCCATCATCATGCAGTCCTGCTTTTACCAGTATCGGCGCATCTTTGCAGGCGGCAAACAACACAATGAAAATTATGAAAGAACAAAATTTATTCATGCAACAGGTTTACAATGCGATATGCGTTTTCTTCAAAGAATCGTACAATCTTTTATTGGAAGAATCAATATGTTGGTTGCTGCGGTCAAGACTGCTGTCAACTTTTTTGAAAGCATCCATCAGGCTGTCGTTCTTTTTTTTCCCGTCAACGGCATCCATCATTTTGTGCAGGTGCCTGCAGCCGAAGCAAAATAGGCAGGAAATAATAATTAATGTTTTCATGATTTAAAAATAACTGAGATTGGTTTTGGGTGTTAATGTAAGCAATGTTTCATACATTAATTGTATCGTGCTTTCAATATCTCTTTTATGAATCATTTCCACTGTGGTATGCATGTAACGCAGCGGGATCGAAATAAGTACACTTGGACAACCATCATTTGCATAAGCAAAAGAATCCGTGTCGGTACCGGTACTCCTGCTTACGGCGTGCAGCTGAACAGGAATTTTTTTCTTTGCCGCAACATCCTGTACCAGGTCGAGCAGTTTATTATGTACTGCAGGACCGAAAGTTAATGAAGGACCTTTGCCACAGGCAGTATCGCCCTGTATAATTTTATTCACCATCGGCGTATTGGTATCATGCGTAACATCTGTAATGATGGCCACATCCGGTTTAATGCGCCGGGCAATCATTTCTGCGCCGCGCAAACCAATCTCTTCCTGTACTGCATTGACGATATATAAACCATAAGGCAATTTCTTTTTATTCTGTTTGAGCATTCTTGCAACTTCAGCGATCATGAAACCACCAACACGGTTATCAAATGCACGGCCGATCAGGAAGTCATAGGCCAGTTCTTCATATCCGTCTTCATAAGTAGCCACAGCGCCGATATGAATACCGAGTGCTTCCACTTCTTTGCGGTTCTTTGCGCCGCAATCAAGAAAAAGATTATCAACTTTTGGTGTAGGTTCTTTACTGTCTGAAGTCGCCATCCGTGTATGAATGGCAGGCCATCCAAAAATAGCTTTGACCGGTCCTTTCTTACCAT
The DNA here is from genome assembly GCA_040003235.1 of Ferruginibacter sp. Taxonomy (GTDB): domain Bacteria; phylum Bacteroidota; class Bacteroidia; order Chitinophagales; family Chitinophagaceae; genus Ferruginibacter. The sequence goes on from JBDUCW010000188.1 coordinate 3,887, forward strand.
GAATAAATACCCGCATGGAAGGAGCGATCTGGTGATCAACACCACCATTCCGTTTTAAATAAATAAAACCTTCGGGAGAAATATAATTTACGAACCAGCTGATCTCATCCGCATGTGCTTCTATGACCACTTTAAATGGCGCTGCCGGATTAATAATGCCAACAGCTGAACCGTAAGGATCTGTCATCTGTGTGTCAACAAAAGGTTTGATATAATTCAGCCACATTTTCTGTCCACTGCTTTCAAAACCGGTGGGTGAAGGATTGTTGATATAATCTCTCAGGAAGCCATAAGCTTCATCTGAAATAATGCTTTTTGATTTGCCCGCTTTTGCCATAATTAAATTTTATTTATACAAATTAACTAAATACTTGCTAAACCTGTGAGAATGGAAGTAAGCAACATCAATCCATCCACAATAAAATAATAAAAAAAATATTCCTGCTTTCGCAGCGAATAAAAATATACAACGGCCGTTGCGATACCGCCTGTAAGGAATGCAGTGATCTGCGTTGCTTCTTTCAAGTATATCCGGAAAATAATTCCATTTGCAATATAGGCCGCAAACAATATGATCATGATCCAACGCAATGTTATTGGCTTCACATCTGTAGCAAGACTGCGTAAACCATGGAGTTTGTCCATCTCCACATCTCTTGCATCAAAGATGATACAGAGCATGAGCATGAAGATAAAACGGTTGTTGAAAAGCATCCAGACCGCAGCGTTGTCATGAATAATAGTTGTTTTAAATGGAATAAAAACGGTGGCATAGGCCCAGGTAAATGCGAGCAGTATTGTTTTTAAAAAACCTGCTTTCCGGGTGAACCGCAAAAATTTAAAAGGCATCAACGGAACTGCATACAAGATGGTAAGGAGGATGGCTATACCGATATAAGGAAGAATAACCGGCAGTTCAAAAGCTGAGAAAACCATTGCTGCAGCTGCACAAAAAAAGAAAATGATATTACTTAAATGCGACCGCATAAATAAAGATGGCGGTTGCCGCGCCAGCGAATAGGAACTCAACATCCAGTAAAAATTATAACTGCATAAAGTGGCCGAAAAGCTGAACAGGTAAAGGTACAAAGGGAGGTTTACCTGCAACAGGATGGCAGTCTGGAATACGAGCGCAGTTGCGCAAAGTGAAATAAATATCGAATGAGACAAGATGAAGTGAAGCCACTTCATTAAGGGAAATAAAATATTGGTTTTTCTGTACGGATAACATTGCTCTTATTCTTGGCAAAGTCTTTCAGATAAATATCATAATACAAAGTATCTTTTTTTGAGGCATTGGGAACCCTTAATATTCTACGGAGATTGATATCAATATCTGCTTCAAATTTCTTTACGGCTGCCTTGGAAATATCGGGCAGTGTTACCGAATCAAGATCATTAGTCCTTAGATTTTTAAGGTAGATATAAGAAGTATCTTTTGTAGTAAAGCCCAGATCGCCTTCTGCATCGGTTACGTGAATGGTGATCACCGGAGCGCTTGCATCAGAAAGTGCTCCCTGGGAATAGCTATCTCTTGTTATTGATTTGAATTTTATTTGCGGAACAGTTGTAAATTTATCTTTGTTACAAGCCACCAGGAATACTGTAGTGATGAGGAGGAAAAAAAGGATGCGCATATTGTAATTATTAGATACCAAATGTAAGAATAGAAATTGAATAGTGCTGTTAAAAATACGGGTCTTGAAAATAAGATTTTTAATACTGCACCTCAGAATTTTGAGGCGACGGCCCTTGAATTATTCAGGTTTCAATATGAAGAGAATATTGTTTACGGTGATTTCTGCAGATCCATCTCCGTTAGCCCCGACACAGTAAAATCAATTGCCAGGATCCCCTTTCTGCCCATCCAGTTTTTTAAAACACATCGTATAACCAGTACTTTATTTACAGAAGAAACAATATTTGAAAGCAGCGGCACCACGGGAACGGTCAACAGCAAACATTTTGTAAGAGATGTTGCGCTGTACCGCAAAAGTTTTTTGTCTGCCTTCAGAAAATTTTATGGGGCTGCCGAACAGTATTGCATCATCGGGCTTTTGCCCTCTTACCTGGAAAGAAAAAATTCTTCTTTGGTAATGATGGTGGATGAACTGATTCAGCAAAGCCGGCACCCGTTGAGTGGGTTTTATCTTGACGAATATGAAAAAATACACAAGACCTTACTTCATAATGAGATTTTAAAACAACCTACTTTATTACTGGGTGTAACCTATGCCCTGCTTGATTTTGCTGAACAGTACAAACTTCAGTTGAAATATACAACGGTAATGGAAACGGGAGGCATGAAAGGCAGGCGCAAAGAAATGACGCGCCGGGAAGTACATACTGACCTGGAGAAAAGGCTGGGGCTTTCTGTTGTGCATTCTGAATATGGCATGACAGAATTATTATCGCAGGCCTACAGTAAAGGAAGTGGATTTTTTCATTGTTCGCCCTGGATGAAAATTTTAATAAGGGAAGAAGATGATCCTTTGCTGGTACATGAAGCGGATACAGCCGGCGAACAGATCATTAACGGAGTGATCAATATCATTGATCTTGCAAACATTTACAGTTGCGCTTTTATTGCTACGGATGATGCAGGCAGACTTTATCCTGATAACAGTTTTGAAGTGCAGGGAAGAATTGATCACAGCGATATAAGAGGTTGTAGTTTATTAACTATCTGAAACCATGATAAAAAAGTGTACAGGTAATGAAAAATGTACCGCCTTATTATTTTTTTTTAAAATTTCCGTTGAAGTAGAGAGCGTTAAAAGGATAAATAATATCAGGCAGGCATAAAAAAACCGCATCGTACGATGCGGCTGTTGTGATCCCGCTGGGACTCGAACCCAGGGCCCATACATTAAAAGTGTATTGCTCTACCAACTGAGCTACGGAATCAT
>JBDUCW010000189.1:0-6757 GCA_040003235.1 Ferruginibacter sp.
TTTTAATAATATCGGCAAAACCGGGAATGGTAAGATAAGCAGCCAATGGCGGAACGATGAGCCAGGAAAAAATACCTCCAACGATCCAGAAACTTTCCCAACTCCAGCCCTTTACTTTCTTATAAGGCATGTAAAAACTACCCGAGGCGAAACCGCCTATGAAATGGAAGATAACTCCTAAAATGGCCTGCATTCGTATTGATTTTTTAAATAGTCAGTATGGCAAATCCCTTATAAAAATAGTCCATCACAGTACGGTGGCTGTCATGTACAATCATGGTGAGTTTTTTTCTGTTTGTGGCAACATTTAAACTTGAATTAAAAATTAAAAATTAAAATTTTTTTCAAGACGTTACATAGTTTTTTTATGAATGATCTTTAGCACTTAACGAATTATCAATTATCAACTTTCAATTATCAATTACCCCCCGGCGGTTTCCGCATCTGCCTGTACTTCTGCGGTGATAACCCGATCGCTTTCCGGAAACGTTTTGAAAAATAATAAGGGTCATCAAATCCCATTGACAACGCGATGTCTTTAATATGCCGGTCTGTAAAATCAAGTTCCTGGCTGGCTTTCTGCATTTTCATCTGTATAAAATAATCAATGGGTGCATACCCGGTTTTTTGCTTGAACAGGCTACAGAACCTGGAAGACGAATAATTGCTGAGTCTTGACAATTCTTCCAGTGAAATATTTTCATTGATATGTGTTTTCATGTGCAGGATGGCCGTATCCACACAATCGGTTTTCTCTGTATTGTTGACCGGGTAATGCCTGGCATTATAGATAAACAAGGTGAGAAAATGGTACAATGTCATATTCACAAATATCAGGTTATCGGTGCTGTAACCCAATTCGAGAGCCTTATACATTTTTGAATACACCGATAGAATATCTCCATTGTTCTTGATATGAAATGGCTTCCCATATTTCTGAACCGCATGCAGTTTATTGAAATAAGGCAATGCTTCTCCGCCGATATGCATCCAGTAAACACTCCAGGGATTTTCGGGATCACTGCCATAACTGTGTTCCAGGTTTTGAGGCAGCATAAAAAATTCATTGGGGTTAATCACAAATTTCTTGTCCTCTATTTTACACCAGCCACTGCCATCTTCGCAATAGAACAGGATATTTTCAGCAAGATTGCTTTTGCGGTAGGTCATATGGCCCTTGGCTTTCGGATAATAACCAAGACTTGACACAAACAATGGACTCATAAGCGTATTATTCTGCACCCTCGATTTCAGGATAGCCTTCGGAATCTCGATGTGCTGCCGCCCGAGACCATACCAATAGTTTTTTTGCTTGAGTTGCTTTGCCATTATATTACACGGATCTAAAATCTGATTACACGAATTTAAAAAACAATTACACGAATTAAAGAAAAAATAAATTACCGGATTTATAAACTACAGCTGTCAAAGCAATCTATAATTTAAAACTGATGAGTAATTCATGGAATTCGCTTTATATTAGTGCAATCAAAAAATGTAAATTGCATTATATGAAAAAGTATATACTCCCCTTCTTTCTACTTTTACTTTTTACTTTTTACTTTCATCATTCGTCTTCTGCAATACCAAAACTGCCTTATTTTTTTTCAGATAATATGGTGCTGCAACAGCAATCTAATCCCGCGATCTGGGGCTGGACAAAAGCCGGTAATACAGTCACAGTAACCACTTCATGGAATAAAAAAAAGTATTCAGCAACCGCTGATGCAAACGGTAACTGGAAAATAAAGATCAATACACCGGTCGCCGGCGGACCTTATGAGATCAGCATCAGCGACGGCACTGCTGTTATACTTCATAATATTCTGATAGGAGAAGTATGGCTCTGTTCCGGCCAATCGAATATGGAAATGGCGATGAAGGGTTTTAAAGACCAGCCCGTGATTGGTTCCAATGATGCCATCGTTCATTCGGCCAATAATAATATCCGGTTATACATTTTACCGCGTTCTGTAAAATCAGTTCCGCAGGATACCAGTAAAAATTCATCCTGGAAAATCGCGGAGCCGGAATCGGTATCCAACTTTAGTGCTACTGCTTATTACTTTGGAAAAATATTGTATGAAATGCTGCACGTACCGATTGGGCTGGTGAATATCAGTTATGGTGGTTCACCCGTGGAAGCATTCATGAGTGCCGACGCGTTAAAAGATTTTCCCGGAATAAAAATTCCGGCGGCGAATGATACCGCGAAACTGAATAATAAAATAGCGACTGTTTTATATAATGGTATGATGCATCCATTTATCGGTTATGGCATCAAAGGTTGTATCTGGTACCAGGGCGAAACAAATTATGAAAGACCCGATCAGTATGAAACTTTATTCCCGGCATTTGTAAAAGAAATGCGCAACGAATTTGACCAGGGTGATTTTCCTTTTTATTATGCACAGATAGCACCGTATAACTATTCATTGTATACAAAATCTGCTGTTCCTGAAAAAAACAACTCTGCCTATTTAAGAGACGCACAAAGAAAAGCATCAAAAAAAATTCCTAACAGTGGTATGGCAGTATTGATGGATATCGGTGAAGAAAATTCAATTCATCCTGCGGATAAAGTTACCGGCGCCAAAAGACTCGCTTATATGGCATTGGCCAAAACATACGGCCAGAAAGGATTTGGTTATGAAAGTCCGGCTTTTGATTCCATGTCAGTGAGCGGTAATATTGTAACCGTAAAATTTTCAAATATTCCCAACGGCATTACTTCATTTGCTAAACCGTTAAATAATTTTGAAGTGGCGGGTGCTGATAAAGTTTTTCATCCTGCCAAAGCGTTGATCTCAAAGAGTAGTGTTATACTTTCTTCACCAGATGTTGCAACGCCTGTGGCTGTCCGTTATGCGTTTAAAGATTTTGTTGTTGGAGATCTGTTCAGCACAGAAGGATTTCCGGTGAGTTCTTTCAGAACGGATAGCTGGTAAAGTAATTAAGAATTAAAAATTCATAATTAATAATTAATAATTTTTTCAATTCGTTACTGTAATATAATTATGAAATACTTTTTAAAGCAAAGGAATTCTTCATTTTTAATTTTTACTTTTTAATTGTCAAAGCTTGTTATTATAATATTATTCACGTTATTGAATCAGTTCACTTTTGCTCAAACTGAACTGGATAAATATAATGTAGTATGGAACAGTCAAAGTAAAAATTCCTCTGAGTCGATGCCATGTGGTGGCGGTGATATTGGCTTAAATGTATGGGTAGAAAATGGCGATCTGCTTTTTTATATCTCCCAGAGCGGAACCTTTGATGAAAATAATCAGTTCTTAAAATCAGGACGTGTAAGAGTTACAATGAACCCCAATCCTTTTGCAGGGATTTCATTCAAACAGGAATTGAAATTGCAGGATGGTTATATTCAGATAAATGGTAGCAATGGAAAATTATCTGCCACAGTAAATGTATGGGTCGATGTTTTCAATCCCGTGATCCATCTTGACATCAGCAGCAATCAAAAAATAAAAGCGAAAGCCGCTTATGAAAGCTGGCGTTATGAAGATCGTTTATTAAAAGGAAGAGAAGCCCGCGCCAATTCATGGAAGTGGGCGACCAATGTAAATGTGATCACACAAAAGGACTCTATTACTTATGCAGCTGATAAAATTATTTTCTTTCATCAGAATTCCGATTCAACAGTTTTGGATGTAACTGCAAAACATGAAGGCATTGAAAACAGCAAAGCTTTATATAATCCAATCCGTTATCTAATTAGTGGCGGCTTATTGGAGGGAACAAATATGAAAGCTGTTGAAAGAAGTGCAGGAAAATACCTCGCGACAGATTTTAAATGCTGGCAGCTGGAGAGCAGGGCTGCTGCCACTTTCAACAGTATTGAAATTGTTCTGCAAACAAAACAAACGCCAACAGTAGCAGAATGGAACGCCCCGTTACAATATATAGTTTCTACAATCAACAGCACAAAAAAAATCGCCTGGCAAAAAACAAAAGAATGGTGGCATCAATACTGGCAGCGAAGTTTTATCAATATCAATACTGAAAAAACAGATTCTCTTGCATGGCAGGCCGGGCGCAATTATCAACTGTTCCGTTACATGCTTGGCTGCAATGCTTATGGAAAATATCCGACAAAATTTAACGGCGGCTTATTTACCTACGATCCGGTTTTTACAGACAGTTCTGTTCATGGTACACCCGATTACCGCAATTGGGGTGGCGGTACTTTCACCGCTCAGAATCAAAGACTGGTCTATTGGCCCATGTTGAAAGCTGGTGATATCGATATGATGAAACCGCAGTTTGATTTTTATAAAAATATTTTGAGAACAGCAGAGTTAAGAACCAAAACTTACTGGAATCATGATGGCGCCTGCTTCACAGAGCAGATGGAAAATTTTGGTCTGCCGAATATGGTGGAATATGGATTAAAAAGACCAGTGGGTTATGACGCAGGAATAGAATACAATGCGTGGCTGGAATATACCTGGGATACTGCATTGGAATTTTGTATGATGATTCTCGAAACAGAAACCTATCAAAGTAGTGATATCCGTCAATATATTCCTTTAATAGAAAGTTGTCTCACATTCTTTGATGAACACTATCAGTATTTGGCAAAACAAAGAGGAACGAAAACACTGGATGCTGGCGGACACATGGTATTATATCCGGGTTCCGGTGCTGAGACTTATAAGATGGCGAACAATTCTACTTCCACCATTGCAGCTTTAAAAACAGTGATCAGTAAATTATTGAATTCGCGATTCATTGATGACAGCAGTAAAATAAAATTTACTGCGATGCTGAAAAGAATTCCTCCAATTAGTTTTGCAAGCTTCAACGGGCATCCAACAATTGCTCCCGCAAAAAGCTGGGAGCGTATTAATAATATTGAGCCGACGCAACTCTATCCTGTTTTTCCATGGGGAATGTATGGCGTTGGCAAACCCGGACTGGACACAGCGATCAACACCTGGCGGTATGATACGCTGGCAATCAAATTCAGAAGTTATATCGGCTGGAAGCAGGATAATATTTTTGCAGCAAGATTAGGGCTCACCCAAGAAGCCGCACAATTAAATGTGATGAAGATGAAAAATTCAGGCAGGCGTTTTCCAGCTTTCTGGGGGCCGGGATTCGACTGGACACCGGATCATAACTGGGGCGGCAGCGGCATGATCGGTATGCAGGAGATGTTATTGCAAACAGATGATAAAAAGATTTTTATTTTTCCTGCATGGCCAAAAGAATGGGATGTACATTTTAAATTACACGCACCTTATAATACAACCGTTGAAGTGATATTGAAAGATGGTAAAGTTGAAAAACTGGAAGTGCTGCCGAAAGAAAGAATGGTTGATGTAGTTAATATGTTGAACCAGGAACGCTGATTTTTATGGTTCTCATAATAAGATATGATCTTATATCTGCGGGCAAACAGATTAATATCAGCGTAAATCCTTCTACTATAAAAATCTGCGTTCTATATCATGGCCGTAAATAATTTTCACCGGTCCGATCAAACCCGCTTTCAGTAAAGGCTTTCCCTCCAACCGATAAGGAGCAACGGTAGAAGTGATTCTTTCTTTTTCGGGTAATAAATGATCCCCGATTAAACGATTTGCCCATGTATTGGTGACCTCAATGGTCAAATCATTTTTACCCATTTTTACTGCTTTCGTGATATCGACCTGATAAGGATATGTCCAAACGGTACCGCAATCAATACCATTTACTTTTATGGTAGCTATGTTATTTACCTCGCCAATATTTAATTTCAGTGGTCTGCCAATAGTGGCAGTATCCAACAAAAAATTCTTTTTATAGATAGCAGTACCTGAATAATATTTTATTTGCGGGTCAAAATTCTTACTCCAATCCTGCAATGAATCAAAGCTAACGGATGAGGCCGGTCCTCCGTTTTCGGAATTAAATATTACCGTCCAGTGGCCTTTCAATGTTGTTGGACTTCTCATAGTCTTACTACCTTCGATAAACGGATTTTGCGTCAGAGAAGTTTTTTTACGAAAGACAATAAATACAGATGCATTCGGCTCAAGCTTTAATCTAATGTCAGTTCGTTTTTTATGAATATCCCAATATCGTACTGAATAAATGGTATTACTTACTGCGTCCCACAATTCAGGCAGATAGCCATTTTTACGTAAGGATACATCAATAGTTCGCGAAGTATTTTTTTGGTTAGAAACAAAATAAATATCCGTTGCTGAATTGTTGGTCCGATGGTTCCATGCAATGCTGTCGGCAATGGAATTATTTTCTGTAACACTGAAGTCTTTTGCGATACCAAATTCTTCAAATGAAGCCTTTTCATATTTACCAATTATGATTGCTCCTTCTTTTTTTAATTGCACTATTTTATTTTGTAATAAATCAGATATATTTTTTACTCCATCTGGAATTATTAGTAATGAATAAGAAGCCCCGCCCGGCAATAAAATTTTTTTATTTTTTACTTTTGCCTTCATCAAAGCATCCGGATTAAAAGAATCATACGCATAGCCATGCAACGGATCGATCCAATCCTGCGGCGTGGTCATGTTTGCAGAAGATGTAACACCATCTGGAATTGTATGCAATGGTTCTCCTTCATTAGTCAACCGCTTTTTTTCCGCTGCAACTTTTTCTTTTCCAAAAATTCCGGGCAATGTATTTATCAAACGATCGGGCAATACTGCCCGTCTTGGTAATTCATCTCCTGTATACACTGCGATATCAACAACTGGTTTTCCAAACTGCAATAAGGTTT